>SKQX01000083.1 GCA_007118795.1 Thermoflexales bacterium
AACCGGCTCATAACCGGTCGGTCCTTGGTTCGAATCCAAGTGGGCCCACAGTTGACCTTCTCCGCCAGGTCGAGGTTACCTCGGCTCTCTGCACTTCAAGGCCCTGGCTCTCGCGACGCCGACCGAACCCCCGTCGCGGCGCTTGCACGGATAACGGCCAAAGGCTACGGATCAGGCCTGCTGTTGAGTGCTCAGCGTCTAACTCTTGCTCAGATCTCCTTTCCGGTTCGGTGTTCGTGCTTCATCCGAAAGCGGCACAATGGTTTCACTGCTTCGGGCACGGCAAAGGAGCGTCCGTGGCTGAAAGCGCCAAACGTGCGGAGCCGGCTGGTCCTTGCGTAGCTGACAATGGAAGCCGAGATCGGCTGGTTCGCTGCATTCGGAAGGTCGTGTGGCTGGCAGGTCAGGCCTGCGCGCCAGAAGGGCCTGGGAGGGATCGGTGCGGTTGCGGAGTGCAGTGGGTCTCTCCAGGCGCCGGTGGTGCAGACTAATGAGAGCATAGAGGGTGCGTCGTCAATGACCGAACTCCTCCATTCCAAAGGGCATACTGGGGGTGTCTACCTTCCTCGTCCCGTGGGACAGCAGGATTTTCGGACTCTTGCATGTCAGTCGTCGGCGGTGGGAGTGGGGCGGTGGGGCGGGACTGTGGACCTGGCCTTTGAGTCCCGACCCGCGTACCGTGGGCGATTGCGCGTGGGGACAGGGCCAGTATAATGAGGCTGTGCTGCACACACCGGAAACTGTGCGGCATTCCATTACTCGGGTGCTTGCGACCACTTCGAGTGCCTGCGACAGAAACTAGTTCAGGGGAGGAAGATATGCCGCTCACGCCAGATCAGATGGAGAAGCTCCAGCGTTGGATGGAAGATAAAGGGGTTGCGCAGCCCTGTCCAGCCTGCGGAAACGTCGGTTGGGTCACGGAGGAGATGCTTGCCGTCCCGGTCCGGGCGCTCACGGGGTTGTCCGAAAGCACCCCTCAGATCCCTATGGTGGAGTCGACGTGTGACAACTGCGGGTTCATGCGCCTCTTCTCGGCGGTAGCCATGGGCCTTCTGAGCTGAGGTAACGTTTCGTCCCTGCTCGGCGTGGGGGCTGGTGACCCTCTGGGGCTCTGAAGCATTCCAAGCTGAGGGTTGGGGGATCGACATCGGTCCACCGTGACGAGAAATCCGAAAGACCTCTGTGTCCAGGAGGCGTAGATGAACGATACCCAGCGCGGAATCGCCCAAGTCCTCGCCTCCGTAGCCATTATCGTTGCCATCGCCCTCTTGCGCGACCGTTCGCGGACACTGGCAGCCATCACGGCGACCATGCCCGTGAACGTGGCGCTGGGCTTGTGGATCGTCGGTGCGGGGGAAGGAACAGGGCAAGCCGAGATATTGAGTTTCACACGTTCTATGTTAGCTGGCGTCGGTGCTACCTTGATCTGGGTAGTCGCGGTCTGGTTGGGGGCGCGCGCGGGATGGGGTGTTGGGCGGCTTCTTGCCCTGGGATACGCCGCATGGGCCGTAGCGCTGGGTGCCGCACTTGTTCTGCAGTCACTTCTGGGAGGAGGGATGGTATTCCCGGGTTGAGGTCACACCGCTAGATACCCTGCTGGGACGCGGGGCGGCCGATTGCGTAGGCAAGTGCATGTGCTATAATGAACGAGGTTGGTGGGGCGTGGCCAAGTGGTAAGGCACGGGACTTTGAATCCCGCAATCGTAGGTTCGAATCCTACCGCCCCAGCTTGAAGTGACATCGTCATGATTCGCTAACCGTGGTGAATAGCCACGGTTTCTTCATCTGTGATGGATGCTGGGTATGGTGCGTCGTGGGGATCGCCGACGTGATCGCAGGCTCGTGGCAGGGTGCCGTGGGGACCCGACAGCGCACACTCCGGCAGGTGTTTCGGACAGCGTTGTGGGCGAGGAGGGAGCCGTGGATATTGCTGTTGTGATTCTGGCTGCTGGTGAAGGGACCCGCATGAAGTCGGACCTGCCTAAGGTGCTCCATCCCCTGGGGGGGCGGCCTATGCTCGAGTACTCGCTGGAGACGGCGCGGGCGATGACAGAGGCACCACCGGTTCTCATCGTCGGCCACGGGGCGGAGTCAGTCACGGAGGCTGCTGGAGACGATGTGGTCAGCATCACCCAGAGTCCGCCCTTGGGGACCGGGCACGCTGTGCTCCAGGCCCGGGACTTCCTCAAGAACCGAGCTGAGCTGGTGCTGGTGTGTTATGCCGACATGCCCCTTCTCACCGGGGAGACGCTAGACCGGCTGGTGGAGCGCCAGCGGGAAAGGCCTGGTCCCATGACGCTGCTGACCCTGATGCGCGACGAGTCCCGGGGATTCGGCCGGATCATCCGGGACGAGGACGGATCCGTCGTCGAGATCGTGGAGGAGGCGGTGGCAACGCCGGAGGAGCTGGCGGTCCGGGAGTTGAACGCCGGTGTCTATTGCTTCGAGGCCGGTTGGCTCTGGGATCACGTTGGGGAGATTCCCCTCAGCCTACCCAAAGAGGAGTACTATCTCACCGACTTGGTCGAGATGGCAGCGGCTGAAGGCCGCGAGGTTCAGGCTGTGGTGACGGAGAACGAGGACGAGACGCTGGGGATCAACACGCGCGTCCATCTGGCTGAAGCTGAAGGGGTGCTTCGTGGCCGGATCAACGAGGAGTGGATGAACGCCGGTGTCACCTTAATCGACCCTGCCACCACGTACATCCACCCCGGGGTTACCATCGGACGGGACACGGTGATACAACCGGGCACACACCTGCTTGGGGCGACGACCATTGGGCGGCGTTGCACCATCGGTCCCAACGCCATGATCGAGGACTGCACCATCGCGGACGAGTGTGCAGTCGTGGCGTCGGTGTTGGAGCACGCGGTGCTGGAACGGGGCTCCGATGTGGGGCCCTTCAGCCATCTGCGGCGGGGCGCCCGGTTGTGCGAAGACGCACACGTGGGCAACTTCGGTGAACTGAAGAACGCAACCCTCGGCCCCGGGGCCAAAATGGGCCATTTCAGCTACCTGGGGGACGCGCAAGTGGGGGCGGAGGCCAATGTCGGTGCCGGTACGGTAACGTGCAACTACGATGGCCAGCGCAAGCACGTCACGGCGATCGAGGAGGGGGCCTTCATCGGCTCGGACACGATGTTGGTAGCTCCTGTGCGGGTGGGTCGCCGGGCTCGCACCGGTGCTGGTGCCGTGGTGACTCACGATGTGCCCGACGGGGCGCTGGTCTACGGGGTTCCGGCTCGGGTCCAAGGGGAGGTTGAGGAGGACGATGATGACCAGGGCCAAACTTGACCGAGAAGCCCTGATTGAGGCGGCCGCAGCGGCGCGGGAGCTGGCATACGCGCCGTACTCAGGATACGAGGTGGGAGCGGCCCTCCTGGCGGCATCGGGGCGGGTCTACGTGGGCTGCAACGTGGAGAACGCGGCCTATCCGCTATCTATGTGCGCGGAGAGAGCAGCGGTCTTCTCGGCCGTCAGCGACGGTCAGCGGGGTTTCGAGGCCGTGGCAGTGGTTACGCAAAACGGGGGAGCGCCTTGCGGTTCCTGCCGCCAGGTACTGCTCGAGTTTGGCGCCGGGACGCTGGTGCTCATTGCCGACGTCGAGGGGGGTTACCGTGAGACGACGGTCGGTGAACTATTGCCCGATAGCTTCAGCGCCGCCGATCTGGAATAGGCGTCGGGTTCGCGGCGGCGCTTGGCGTGAGCCTCCCTCGCTGACAGGCCAGAGGCCCGGCGGAGAGCGCACGCCTGACCGACCGGGATACGTTATATCATCAAGGAGTGGATCTCGTCGGCCGCCAAGGGGGCGACGGTGATTATCGTGGAGAGACCATCGTCGTTTAGGAGCTTGACGCGCACTGCTTTCCTGTCGCTGGCGCCGGAATAGCGGGCCGTGATCCGCGCGGCTTGCTCGATCTCCCTCTCTGTCGGATCCCCGCTCACCAGGGTGGTCGGACCCGGGGCGTCGAGGGTCGTCATCAAGATACCCTGATCCTGGAGACCGGCGATGTGAGCGTTCTCCCCCTGATGGCGGCCGACCACCACCCTCCGTTGCGAGGGCAGGCGCAGGTGGCGGCCAACTGCGAGAAGAAGCGCTTGCTCAGTCGTCAACGCGTCCGGCCCCTCGTGGTCGAGGAAGTCTCGGAGGCGGCGGGAATAGGTCTTATCGACCAGGAAGCAGCACCCGCCGGCCGGTTGTGGGTAGTCGGTGATGCCGAACTCCTGGGCCAGTGCCATCTGGGGCCTGCGACTGCGACCCTGGAAGGCGTACAGGTTGTCCCGTTCCACCCACCCCCGTCTCTCTGGGATCGTAGGCTCCAGGAGCTTGGCCGATAGGGGCCGCAGCAGCAGCCCTTCGAGGCCGCTTCCTCGCTCCACGGTCCTCAGAGCCTGGCGCAGCTGACTATTCGGGCGCTGGCCCAGGACCTCGCCGGTGAAGATGAACTGGTGGTCGTGCTGCTCCATCCACCTCTTTGCCTGGCGGAGGAGGTAGATCCGGCAGTCGACGCAGGGATTCATCTGAGATCCGTATCCGTGCTTCGGGTTCAGGACCACCGGGATGTAGTCCTGGAATGCGCGGATGCTCACCAGATCGAGCCCTAACATGCGAGCAGCTCGCTCGGCCTTCGACTCCTCGGAAGCCTGTCGATCGGTCAGACGATTCCTTCTCTCGTACGTGAGGCCGCTCTTGATGTGAACGGGTGTCACGGCGATCCCCTGCTCTAGCATCACTTGAGTTGCCAGGATGCTGTCCAGGCCACCTGAGAGCAAGCCCACGGCTCTAATCGATCTCTCTCTTTTCACGGGTGACAGAATACCACAGGGAGCTGGGTGCGTCAATTGTATCGGCCGTCATCATGGGTCCGGCTGGCATCAGCGATTGCCGGGCCCGCGGCCTGATGATATAATGACTCGAACTACAGGAGCGCCTGTATGCCAGAACGGACGAATCAGGAATGGATAACTGCCTTGGGCAGAGCCGGTCCCGAGCGGGAGCTGGCCTTGGTTGACCTGCGCACGTTGCTGGTGCGAGGCCTGAGCTACGCAATGGCCGATCGGGCCCAGGTAAGCGAGGCGGACATCGACGGTTTTGTCCAGGAAGCGCTCTTGAAGGTGCTCTACAACCTCCATTCGTTTCGGTGGGAGAGTCGGTTCACAACGTGGGCCCAGAAGATCGCCGTGCACGAGGCCTTCACTGAACTGCGCCGTAAGCGCTGGGAGAACGTCTCCCTGGATGAGATGATCGCCGGATACGAAGGCGATTTCAACCCTTCGGCCCTTACTGATGCCGGACCCTCGCCCGAGGACCAGCTGACGCAGCACGGACTGCTGGAGTTGGTCGAACGGCTCATCGTGGAGGAGCTGACCGATCGTCAGCGTCAAGCCATCCTCGGTGTTGTGTTTGCTGGGATGCCCACGGAGGAGGTGGCTCGTCGAATGGGGACCAACCGAATGCGCTCTACAAGTTGATGCACGATGCCCGTCAGCGGCTTAGACGGTGTCTGCAGGCCGAAGGTGTCTCCCTTGAGGCCGCTCTGGCCGCCTTCGAACCTGTGACAGGTAAGGGATACGCAGCCCACCACGTCATAGTCACGGGGGAATGATGCAGCAAGTGGACTCCGCGAAGATCAAGCGCATGGTGCGGAACGTTCTGACGGCGCGCCCCGACGAGATTGGGTGCGAGGAGTGCCTGAGCCGTATGGATCGGTTCGTTGAGATGGAGTTGGAGGGGAAGGATCCGGGCGAGGCCATGCCTCTGGTGGAGGATCATCTGACTCGCTGTCTCGATTGTCGGGAGGAGTTTCTCGCGCTGTTGGAGGCGCTGCGCCATCTGGAGTCGAAGTAGAGGAGGCGCGCGCCAGGGCATTGGGCGATGATGGGGGAGGAGCGTTGGCGGGCCGGCAAACATGGAGCCACGGCCGAGGAGATGAACAGAAGAGGGCGAGGCGGTCTGGAATGGACGCCTCCGTCTCGACGCACGACTCCCGGAGAGGTGAGGTAAGTGAGAGGATGACAACGAGCGGGATATGAGAAGGAAACCTGAAGCGCACCAAGAGAGACACGGCGGCCGATTGAGCTTGCCTGTCACGTTGATCGTGCCCACCATGGTTGTGATCGGGTTCCTGATCGTGCTTGTCAGCGCCCGGCCCCGGCTGGAGCAGGGTATTTCTGGCTTGGCCAGCATGCTTCCCGTCGGCTATGCTTTTGCTGCGGGGATGGTGGCCAGCGTGAACCCGTGTGGTGCCCTGATGCTTCCGTCGTACATCCTCTTCCAGTTGCAGGTTGACGAGGACGCGCCGCCCTCGATGCTGGACCAGGTGTTCCGGGCCTTGCGCGTCGCCATCGCCGCGACGGGGGGGTTTGCTCTCGTATTCGGCGCGGCGGGGATTGTGATTAGCGCAGGGGGGCGTTGGCTGATCGGCCTCTTCCCCTACGCCGGGCTCATGATCGGCGTGGCCATGGTTGTGCTTGGGATTTGGCTTCTCGCATCGCACCGCGAGTTGGGCATACTGGCGGCCAGCCGTGTGTCCGTCGCACCCCAGCGTACGTTAGGGAATGTATTCCTCTTTGGTGCCGCGTACGGGATCAGCTCGCTAAGCTGCACGCTTCCGATATTCCTGGTGGTGGTTGGCAGCGCTCTGGGTACCGGCGTGATCACGACATCTATAGCCCAGTTTATGGGGTATGCCCTCGGCATGGGGGCCGTCCTTGCTGCGATCACCGTCGGCACCGCGCTCTTCCGAGAGGTGATTGAGCGCTGGCTCCGCCGGTTGATCCCACACGTGCACCGGGTCAGTGCGCTCTTTCTCGTGGGAGCGGGGGTTTACCTGGTCTTCTACTGGCTCGCCGAAGTGGGGTTGTTGGGCTAGGGCGGTTTCAACTTCGACGAGGGAGGCCCGGCCAGCCCAAGCCGGCCGGTGAGGACGTCAGAAAGGGGTTTTTGTTCTATGCCAAGAGACATCCCAGTGGGCAACGGCGCACTGCTGGTTAACTTCGATGATCGGTATCTGCTGCGCGATATCTACTGGCCGCACGTGGGGCAGGAGAATCACACCCACGGCCATCCGTTCCGCTTCGGGGTCTGGGTAGACGGCACCTTCCGCTGGGTGCACGACGATGGAGGGGCATCGTCGTCAGCGTGGGAGCGGGAGCTGGACTACGCGGATGATACCCTGGTCACCCACGTGACGCTCTACAATCCCGATCTCGCACTTCGTCTCGTCTGCCAGGACGTGGTGGACTTCCACAAAGATCTCTACCTGCGTAAGGTGGTGGTTCATAATGAGCTGGCGCGGGACCGAGCGGTGCGCTTGTTCTTCGCGCAGGACCTGCACATCGGCGGCTACGCCGTGGGAGACACAGCGTACTATGAGCCGGAGCGCCGTGCTGTCTTCCACTACAAGGGCCAGCGCTGGTTCCTGATCAACACGATGAAGGAAGGGGCCACCGAGGGCGTCGACCAGTGGGCCGTCGGTGTCAAGGAGGCCCAAGGGAAGGAGGGAACGTGGCGGGACGCTGAGGACGGCTCTTTGTCCGGCAATGCGGTGGCACAGGGCAGCGTCGATTCGGTGGTGGGCATCGATCTCAGCGTACCGGCGGGAGCCGAGGCGACGGCCTGGTACTGGATCGCGGTAGGAGATGGTTTCCAGGACGTGACGGGCCTGAACCGGGCGGTGCGTCAGAAGGGTCCCGAGACGTTCTTGAAGCGCACGCACGATTACTGGTCTCTGTGGGTCAGTCAGGGGGCGCCCTCCTTTCTGGATCTGCCACCGAAGATTTGTCAGCTCTACCAGCGCAGCCTGATGATTCTGCGGACGCAGATCGACGAGGGTGGCGCTATCCTCGCCGCCAGCGATTTCGACATTGCTCATTACGGGCGCGACACGTATGCGTATATGTGGCCGCGGGATGGCGCGCTGGTGACCTCGGCGTTGATTCAGTCAGGTTTTCCTGAGGTAACCCGACGCTTCTTCGATTTCTGCCACCGGGTCATCACTGAAGAGGGGTACCTCCTCCACAAGTACAACCCCGACGGAGCCCTGGGGTCCTCCTGGCACGGTTGGTACTATGAAGGGGAGAAGTCCCTCCCCGTGCAGGAGGATGAGACGGCTCTGGTCCTCTGGGCCCTGTGGCGTCACTTCGACCGCTTCCACGATGTCGAGTTCATCAAGCCGCACTACCGCGGCCTGGTGATCCGAGCCGCGGACTGGATGTGTCGCTATCGTGACGAGGCGAGTGGCCTACCTTTGCCCTCGTGGGATCTCTGGGAGGAGCGGCGAGGCGTGCATGCCTGGACGGTGGGGGCCACCTGGGCGGGCCTGCAGGCCGCTGCCAACTTCGCTGCTGCCTTCGGTGAAGCTGATCTCGCGGCCAGGTACCGCAGCGTGGCTGATGAGGAGATCAAACCGGCCGTCGAGGAGCATATGTGGTCCTCCAAGTTGGGCCGCTTCGTTCGGACGATCCGGAGCGATAAGGACGGCCACTGGCATTCCGATCCCACGATCGATGCCTCTCTGTTCGGGCTGTGGTATTTCGGCATGTTTGACGCCGATGTTCCCCGGATCGTCGCCACGATGGAGGCCGTGCGCGATCGACTGTGGATCAAGACAGAAGTGGGGGGAGTCGCTCGCTATGAGGATGACTACTACCATCAGGTCAGCGATGATATCGAGCGAGTGCCGGGCAACCCGTGGTTTATCTGCACGTTGTGGCTGGCCCAGTGGATCATCGCCAAGGCCGAGACCGATGCCGACCTCGAGCCCGCCTTGGAGTTGGTGCGCTGGGCGGTGGACCACAGTTTGCCGAGCGGGGTGATGGCGGAGCAGGTGCATCCTCACACGAATGAGCCCCTCTCCGTCAGTCCACTGACCTGGAGTCACGGCACACTGGTGATGACGATTCAGGAGTATATGGAGAAGCACGCGCATTTCCATCGCTGCCCCGAGTGTGGACAGCTACCGTATCGCTGGACCGTGGTCCCGCCGGACGAGCAGTAGGCGTGTACGAACCGCTAGCTTAAGCGTGCGGTTCTGAGGCAGGAAGACACCGTTTCGAAATTGAGGTTCTCCCTGTCGTTGAAACTACCGTGACATGGGCGCCGTGGATGGACGAACAGGTCCTCCGACGTCGCCGTGGCAGGGGCTATGGATAGGAAAATCGGGCCTGAGCACTCGGGAGGGCGTTGCGATGACTGACACGCTGCGCCAAGATGTCTTGATCATCGGGGGCGGGTTGGCGGGCCTCCGTGCCGCGGTGACCGCACACGACGCCGGTGCGGACGTCGCTGTCCTGTCCAAGGTCTACCCCATCCGATCGCACTCTGGTGCCGCCCAGGGGGGCGTCAATGCGGCTCTGGGCAACCATCCGGAGGGGCGGGACGACAGCTGGCAGCGACATGCCTTCGATACCATCAAGGGGTCTGACTATCTGGCCGACCAGCCCCGCGCCGAGATTCTCGCTCGAGATGCGCCGGAGCGCGTACTCGAGATGGAACACTGGGGTACCTACTTCAGCCGCTTTCCGGACGGGCGCATTGCGCAGCGTCCCTTCGGAGGGGCAGGCTTTCCTCGTACCTGCTACGCGGCCGACCGGACGGGCCATCAGATGCTTCACACGCTCTATCAGCAGTGTCTGAAGCGCGAGGTCCGTTTCTACAATGAGTGGCTCCTCACGCGGGTGGCGGTGCACGAGGGGCGGGCGGAGGGGGCTGTGGCCCTTCACGTGCCTAGTGGCGAGGTGCGAGGCTTTCGGGCGGACGCTGTCCTGGTGGCTGGGGGCGGTCACGGCCGGATCTACGCTAAGTCGACTAACTCCTACGTCAACGTGGGCAGTGCGACGGCGGCTGTGTTTCGGGCCGGCGTTCCGCTGGAGGACATGGAGTTCGTCCAGTTCCATCCTACTACCCTCTACGGTACGAACATACTCATCACGGAGGGCGTGCGAGGCGAGGGTGGGTTCTTGCTCAACGCGGAAGGGGACCGTTTCATGGCGCGCTATGCGCCGGACGCGATGGAGCTGGCACCCCGGGACATTGTCGCCCGCGCTATCCAGACTGAGATCCGAGAGGGCCGCGGCTTCGCAGATGGTTACGTGGCCCTCGACGTACGCCATCTGGGTGAGCCGAAGATCAAGGAGCGGCTGCCGGGGATCCGACAGATCGCGGTTGACTTCGCTGGGGTGGACCCTGTGGAGAAGCCGATTCCGGTGCAGCCGGCTCAGCATTACTCGATGGGTGGTCTTGCTTGCGACGAGAACGGTGGGACCGGTGTGGCCGGCCTGTTTGTCGTCGGCGAGTGCTCCTGTATCAGCGTCCACGGCGCCAATCGGTTAGGGGGCAACTCCCTTCTCGAGACGCTCGTCTTCGGCCGGAGGGCGGGCGAGCGGTCTGCGCAGGCGGCTTCCAGCGGACGGGCCGTCGGGGTGGAGGCCAGGCTCGTCCAGTCGGTCGAGGAGCAGGAGCAGGAGATCGAGGCGCTCAAGGAACGATCCTCGGGTGAGCGGCAGATCGCCCTACGACGCGAGATGCAGAGAACGATGAACGAGCACGTGGGGATCTTCCGGGATGAAGCAGGGCTGCGGACAGCGGTGGACCGATTAGCTGAGCTTCAGGACCGGTATGAGACGGTCGTGCTGGACCATAGAGGCCGCGGGTTCAACTACGATCTCGTGGATGTCCTCGAGTTGGGCGGAATGCTCGAGTTGGCTCAGGTGACGGCCCTTGGTGCTCTCGAGCGCTCGGAGTGTCGGGGTTCGCACTGGCGCATTGACCATCCAGGGCGGGACGACCAGCGCTGGTTGCGGCATACTATCGTCTCGTACGGGGAGGCGGGCCGTCCCGCGGCCCGGTACAAGGATGTGATCATCACCGACTACTCCCCGCAGGAGCGGGAATACTGACCCTCCCTCCGACCAGATCGAGACGCAGCTTTGGTTGCGATGGTATGATTCACCAGTCCTGAGATCGTCTGTTGAACCATAGCCTCAGCGGAAGGCGGTGATATGACGAGCGGACAACACACGTTCCGAGTCCTCCGTTTTGACCCGGCCGATGACGAGACACCGACCTACCAGACCTATGCTGTGGAGGTGTCGCCCGGGATGACGGTGCTAGAAGCCCTGCTGCGCATACAGGCCGAGCAGGACGGTACCCTTGCTTTCCGGTACGCATGCCGAGGGGCTGTGTGCGGCTCCTGCGCGATGATGATCAACGGGCGGGAGGAGCTGGCCTGTCGCACCCAGGTTCGGGAGGCGTCGCGGCAGGGCCGGACGGTGTACAGCGGGGCGGCACGCGAGGGGGTGGAAGAGCCGGCCAACGACGCGCAGACCACGACTGTCGAACCGTTGCGAAATCTCCGGGTCATCAAGGATCTGGTGGTGGACATGGAGCCATTCTTCGACAAACTCGGTGTGGTGGAGCCGTGGCTCCAGCCCGAGCAGTCCCATCCCTCACGGGAGCGGCGTGTGGGGCCGGAGGCGTGGGCCGAGGCCGAGCCATACACGAACTGCATCTTGTGCGCATGCTGTCACAGCGTGTGCCCGGTGGCCGAGGAGGAGCCTGGCTACCTGGGACCAGCTGCGCTGGCGCAGCACTATCGGTTTCTGGCCGATGTCCGCGACCAGGCCGATGAGCATCGGCTGGCTTTGGTGGATGGGGCCGAGGGCGTCAATGCCTGCGACTTTGTCTGGAACTGCGTGCACATCTGTCCTCGAGGGGTTCCGCCCACCAAGGGGATCGCTAAGACCCGTGCGCGGATCACGCGAGAGAGACGGCAGGACGGGCGCCAGTGACGAGTCTGCACAGGCACAGGATGGCGTTCATCCCCGACGGATGGCCTTGTGCTGCCGTCCCTGCGCGCTTGGCTTCAATAGGGAGAGACCCCGTGGAGGAATGGAGGGAGCTGTGAGGGTGGAGCGCGATCTGATGGGAGAGGTGGAGGTGCCGGAAGGGGCCCTCTGGGGTGCTCAGACTCAGCGGGCGATGGAGAACTTCCTTATATCGGACCTGTGCTTCGGCCGACGCTTCATCCTGGCTCTGGCTCACGTCAAGCGTGCCTGCGTCCGGGCGAACGTGGACCTCGGGCTGCTCGATCCACGTCTGGGACACGCCATCGAAGCGGCGTGCCGGGAGGTTGCTGAAGGGAGATGGGATGATCACTTCCCCATCGACGTTTTTCAGACTGGCTCCGGCACCTCGACTAACATGAACGCCAACGAGGTGATAGGGAACCGGGCCATACAGCTTCTGGGCGGTGAGGTCGGCAGCAGGGCTCCCGTTCATCCCAACGATCACGTCAACATGAGCCAGTCGAGCAACGACGTGATTCCTACCGGGATCCACGTGGCGGCAACTCTGGCCCTTCGCGAGGAGCTCATCCCGGCCCTTGTCCGGCTGCACCAGGCTTTAGAGAAGAGGGCGGAGCTGTTTGACCCTGTGGTCAAGCCCGGGCGCACGCATCTGCAGGATGCTACACCCATTCGGATGGGTCAGGTATTCAGTGGTTATGCCGCCCAGGCGGAAAAGAGTGTCAGGCGCGCGCGGAGGGCGGCCAGGGCCCTGCGGGAGCTACCTCTGGGGGGTACCGCGGTCGGAACCGGACTCAACTGCCCGGTAGACTTCCCCCGGCGGGCCATCGCCGTCCTTAACGAGACCTTGGGCACCGATTTCGTTGAGGCGGTCAACCACTTCGAGGCCAACGCGGCCCGGGACGGAGTGGTCCAGGCCTCGGGGGAGCTGAAGACGATCGCTGTTAGCTTGACAAAGATCGCGAATGATATCCGCTGGCTGGGCTCGGGCCCGCGCAACGGTCTCGGCGAGCTGAAGCTGCCGGCCGTCCAGCCGGGATCGTCGATGATGCCGGGGAAGATCAACCCGGTGATGGCGGAGGCGCTGATCCTGGTGGCCGCCCAGGTCATTGGCCACGACGCGGCGATCACCCTGGGCGGCCTGGGCGGTTATTTCGAGCTCAACCTGATGATGCCTCTACTTGCTTACGATCTGCTCCGATCCATCGAATGGCTGGCGAAGGGGACACGCGCCTTCACGGAACGTTGCGTCGCAGGCATCGAAGTAGATGAGGACCGCTGCCGCGAGATGGCAGAGCGGGGCCTGGCTCTGTCCACGGCCTTGGTGCCAGCCCTCGGGTACGACCGCGCCGCGGAAATCGCCAAGGAAGCACATCGGACGGGAAGCACCGTACGCGAAGTGGCCCACGCGTGGGCTGTGCTGTCACCGCAGGAGCTCGATGAGGTGCTCGATCCCCGGCGTATGACGGAGCCGGGTCTGCTGGAATCGATGGAGTAGGGTGGAGGGCTTCTGATGTCGGTTCGTGAGTGGGGAGCAGCCTGCGATGGTTGATCTGGAGGGGAAGGCGGTCCTCGTCACGGGGTCGGCCAGGCGAGTCGGCCGTGCCATCGCTCTGGCATTCGCCGAGCAGGGCGCGAACCTGGTGATCCACCACGCGTCGCCGAGCTCGGCACAGCAGGCCCGGGAGGCCGTGGCGGAGATGGAGCATCTGGGTGTTGAGGCGTTCATCGTCCGTGGTGATCAGTCGCGCGCCACTGACGTCCGGCGTATGCTCACTGAGGTGAGGGAGGGCTATGGCCGACTCGACATCCTGATCAACAGCGCCGCCATCTTGAGGCGAACCGATCTCCTGGACGTGACGGCCGAAGAGTGGCGACGGGTCATCGACGTCAACCTGACCGGGCCATTTCTACTGATCCAGGAGGCGGCGCGCCTGATGATAGAGAAGGCGACGTCCGGTGTGGTCATAAACATCGGGGATAACAGCGGCTTAAGACCCTGGCCCTCACATGCGCACTCTAGCGTGTCCAAAGCTGGACTGGTGATGCTGACCAAGGTGGCGGCGCTGGCGCTGGCGCCGCATCACATCCGTGTCAACTGTGTGGTTCCCGGCCCGGTGTTGGCCCCACCGCACAATGAGGGTGCGTTTGAGAGAGTGGTCGCGGACCTGCCCCTGGGTGCAGGGGGGAGTCCTGCTCACGTAGGGCACGCCTGCGTCTTCCTTGCGCGGAACGATTTCGCGACGGGCACGATACTCCGCGTTGACGGAGGCGAGGGTCTAGCGTGACGAGACGGGCGAACGGGCGAGGCCCTTCGCAGGGATAGAGGAGGGACGACACATGCTACTGGCGGGAGACATCGGAGCGACCAAGACCAAACTGGGCATCTTCTCCGCGGAGGAGGGGCCGCGCGCCCCGTTGAGCCAGCGGACGTTTACCAGCAGGAACTACCCGGGTCTGGCTGCTCTCGTTCGGCAGTTCTTGGATGGCGTGGAGTTCGATGTGGAGCGGGCGTGCTTTGGCGTCGCCGGTCCAGTCATCGAGAATCGCGTCGACGTCACCAATCTTCCATGGACCGTGGACGCCGAAGAATTGGCCGAGACTCTGGACCTGGACTCTGTCCAGCTCCTCAACGATCTGGCTTCCATCGCGAACGGCGTCCTTCTGTTGAAGGAAGATGAACTCCATCCGCTCCAGGAGGGTCGGCGGGACTCGACGGGGGCCATCGCCGTCATCGCCCCCGGTACCGGGCTGGGCGAGGGCTTTCTCACTTGGGACCAGGATGACCATCGGTACCGGCCCCACGCCTCAGAGGGAGGTCACACGGACTTCGGGCCGATGACGCCCCGGCAGATCCAGTTGCTCCGGTACCTGTGGGCTCGGTACGAACACGTGAGCTACGAGCTGGTCTGCTCCGGGATGGGGATACCAAACCTCTACGCCTACTATCGGGGCGGGGGGTATGCGGAGGAACCCGATTGGCTGGCTGAGAAGTTGGCCGAGGTCCAGGATCCGACGCCTGTGATCGTGAGCGCGGCTCTGGACGAGGACCTAGAGTGCGAGCTGTGCACTCTCACGCTAGACACCTTTGTGTCGATTCTCGGTGCCGAGGCGGGCAACCTGGTTCTCAAGGTAATGGCCACTGGAGGAGTCTACCTGGGGGGCGGCATCCCCCCCCGCATTCTGCCGGCCCTGGAGAACGGGCTGTTCCTGGAGGCCTTCCGCAGCAAGGGGCGGTTCCGGGGCCTGATGGAGCGGGTGCCCGTAAAGGTCATCCTCAATCCTGAGGTAGCGATCCTGGGTGCGGCCGCCTATGGGCTCAGTCTCTGATGTCGGCGATAGCTGGGGATTGAGCTGCCTGGACTTCGGGCGGGAGACGTGCGGCCACCTTCAGGCGGCGGAGCGCCGGGAGTGGCTGGTCACCAACGGACTGGGTGGCTACGCTTGCGGCACAGTCGCTAACTTGCTGACCCGGCGGTACCACGGCCTACTGATCGCTGCACTTGCTCCACCGCTGGGGCGTACGCTGATGCTCACCAAGCTCGACGAGACGGTTGGCTACGTCGGTCGCGACTATCCGCTGTTCGCCAACCGCTGGGCCGGGGACGCTCTCGAGCCGACGGGTTTCCAGCACATTGAGTGCTTTCATCTCGAGGGAACCACTCCCGTGTGGACGTTCGCCTGTGCCGACGCGCTCCTGCGGAAGCGGATCTGGATGGAGGCCGGAGCGAACACCACGTACGTCTGGTACGAACTGGTGCGGGCGTCGGCACCGCTGACCCTCAGCATCAAGGCGATCGTCAACTACCGGGATCATCATGCGACCACACAAGCCGACGACTGGGCGATGAGGCTGGAGCCTGTGGAAGCGGGCCTGGGCGTGACGGCGTTCGACGGTGCCGTGCCGTTCTACCTCCTCAGAGACAAGGGCGACGTTGTGACGAGGCACACTTGGTATCGGGGCTACATGCTGGCGATGGAGGAGGCTCGAGGGCTGGATGGTCGCGACGACCACCTCTACGCCGGGCGCTTTCAAGCGGAGCTTCGGCCGGGCGACTCGCTGACCATCATCGCTACCACCGAACGTGAGGCTAGCCTCGACCCCAGGGCTGCCCACGGGAGACGGCAGTCGTATGAGCGACGCCTTCTGGAACGAAGCGATGGCCAGAGGATGCCGGACAATCCGGCCCGGGGTGTGCCCGATTGGCAGCGCCACCTGGTCCTGGCTGCCGACCAGTTCATCGTGAACCGGGACTCGCTGGAGAGTCCCGACGGACGGACGGTTGTGGCCGGGTATCCCTGGTTCGGTGACTGGGGGCGCGACACGATGATCAGCCTTCCGGGTCTGACCCTGACCACGGGGCGTCATGCCGTGGCCGAGCGGATCCTGCGCACCTTCAGCCACTTCGTGGACCGAGGGATGGTCCCGAACCGCTTCCCGGACCACGGTGGCAAAACGGAGTATAACACGGCGGACGCGACACTCTGGTACGTCGAGGCACTGCGGGCCTACGTGGCTGCAACCCAGGACGAATCCCTGGTCCGTGACCTTTTTCCGGTGCTGAGGGGGATCATCGACTGGCACGAGCAGGGTACGCGCTTCAACATCGGCCTGGATGCGGACGATGGGCTGCTGTACGCCGGCGAGTCCGGGGTACAGCTGACCTGGATGGATGCGAAGGTCGATGACTGGGTAGTGACCCCCCGCATCGGCAAGCCGGTGGAGATCAACGCTCTCTGGTACAACGCGCTGCGGATCGCAGCGGATCTCGCCCGGCTTGTCGGCGATCCTTCCGATTACTATGAGGCTATGGCGGACAGCGCGTGCCGCGGGTTTAGCCGTTTCTGGAACGAAGAGGCTGGCTACTGCTACGACGTCATCGACGGGCCCGATGGAGACGACCCGGCGCTGCGGCCGAATCAACTGCTCGCCGTGTCCCTGACGCACTGCGCGCTGACTGGGGATCAGCAGAGGGCTGTCGTGGATGTGTGTGCTCGCGAGTTGCTCACTTCCTACGGGCTGCGCAGCCTTGCGCCCGGTGAGCCGGGTTATGTGGCTTGTTACAGCGGCGATCTCCAGGAGCGGGACGGGGCGTATCACCAGGGAACCGTCTGGGGCTGGCTGATCGGGCCGTTCGTCGCCGCGCACCTCCGGGTCTACGGAGATCCTGGTCGGGCTGCCTCGTTCCTGGAACCCTTTGCTCAGCATCTGAGAGATCATGCTGTCGGCAGCATTAGTGAGATCTTCGATGGTGACCCGCCCTTCACGCCCCGGGGCTGCGTCGCTCAGGCTTGGAGTGTGGCCGAGGTACTGAGGGCCCTGCAGTTGGTGGAGCGGGCGTTGGCTGAGAGCACGGGTGCTCAGACAGATGAAGGGTAGTGTGAGCCTGCTCCAACGGAGTTCCAACCTCCTCCAACGAAAGTCAAAGCTTGTGCCAACTGTGCCCGTACATTGGGTCAGTGGTATTCGTGATACACTAAGAGAGTGTCTCACGTGAGGTCACGTTGCCTCCGAGCAGTCAACGGTACGTTGTGCAACCCGGGTGCCAGCTCGTCGTCAGGGGACGAGGCCCGGGGGGCTGCTTTGGCGGGCAGGTTCTGTCCCACACGGCCGCCGATACCGCGGAAGCCGTGATGGAGATTCTGCGCGAGGACGGCGTTGATATCGCACTGTAAGCCGAGGCGGGCCGCGTGGAAGAGAAGGCGGAAAGTTACGTCCATCTACACGTCAAGGTGTCCGGTGGCGAACGGGTGCTGAACGGATCCCACCTGCTGTTGGCGGTTGGGCGAGGGCTCAACACCAACGGTCTCAACGCAGAGTCAACGGACATGCAGACGGATCGGCGGGGGACATTGTGGTGAACGAGCGGCTGGAGACCAACATGCTAGGCATTTACGTCCAGTGCGACGGGAAGGGCGGCCCGAACTTCACTCACGTATCGTGTGACGACTACCGCATTGTGCGGGAGAATCTCTTACATGGTGGGGACGAGACCGCCGGAGACCGTGTTCTGACTCACACCGTGCTCATCGATCCCCACTTGGGAGGGGTCGGTATGACCGAGAGGATGGCTCGAGCACAGGATGAGATATTCGTGTAGCGACGATGCCCATGAGCTGCGTGGCGCGCGCTAGAGGTGGACGGATCACGTGGTCTGATGAGGGCCTGGTGCGATGCTGAGACCGGTCGGATCTTGGGGGTGGCCGTAATGGGTGGCGATGATGGGAGGCTGGCCCTACACAGCGCCGCGCGATGGTCTGTACCCCCATCCGACCCTGGCACTGCCGAAGACCGGCCTGCGCCCCATCTCCGGGGACCTGCATCTGGGCGACATCGGCATTCCACCGGAGGTTTATCAGGCCCTGGGACTCTCGTTTGTGTGGCCATGCATGGACCGGTACTGCATCAGGTTGAACGTGTGACTGTGTCGGCGTAAGGCGGGGGTGCGCTAAAATGGCAGCCCCCGCAAGTGTGGCGGCCTGGACCTCCAAGCGGTGCACCAGAGGGAGAGAAGATGACAGACTGTGCCTGGATTACCACGATAGCTGAGAGTGACGCGAGCGGCGAGTTGGCTCAGGCCTACGCAGCGTGTGCCGACGCCAGCTCGGGGCAGGTGGCGCACATCATGAAGGTGCACAGTCTGAGCCCACAGGCCATGGTGGCACACCGTGCTCTTTACCGGACGCTTATGTTCGGCCCGTCGCCTCTGCGCCGGTATCAGCGCGAGATGATCGGTGTAGTGGTGGCGACGTTGATGGATTGTCACTACTGAGTGACGCACCATGGAGAGTCTCTCCGTCGCCTGATCAAGGATGAGGAGTTGGTCGTCCAACTCCGGCAGGATTTCACCCAGGCCTCTCTGGGGGAGGCGGACCGGACGATGCTTGATTACGTGGCCAAGCTGGCGAAAACGCCGCCGGCAGTGGCCGAGGCGGACGTCGACGCTCTGCGGGAGGTCGGATTCTCCGACCGAGCGATCCTCGATGTGGTACAGATCACGGCGTATTTTGGCTTCGTGACTCGTTTGGCGGAGGGACTGGGGGTGAGGCTGGAGGACGATTGGCCGTTCCAGAAAGGCCCCCCTTGTGAGGCTTCGTCGAGTGGAGCGGAGTGAGGCGGGGAATAAGAGGAGAGCCCCGGCCGAAGCTAAGCCATCGGCGTGGCATGGGTGGGCGAACTGGAATGGGGCGGAACGTGACCGTCGGTGGAGGACGAGCGACAAGAAAAGGGGGATACCAGTATGACGAAACTGCATCAGCTCGCGGAGCTTGGGCAGGCGATCTGGCTTGATTACATCCGCCGGTCGTTCATCAAGGACGGGGATCTGCAGGATCTCGTCGACGATGGCCTGCGGGGGTTGACGTCGAATCCTTCCATCTTCGAGAAGGCCATCTCCGGAAGCGACGATTACGATGACGACTTGTTGCGCCTGAGTGCGAGAGGCAAGTCGCCTCAAGGGATCTACGAAGCGCTAGCTATCAAAGACATTCAGCTGGCGGCTGACGTGCTGCGTCCGGTCCACAATGAGACAGATGGCGACGATGGGTACGTCAGTCTAGAGGTCAGTCCCGAGCTGGCGCACGATGCCGACGGAACCATTGGGGAGGCGCGGCGTCTTTTCCAGGCCGTTGGCCGGCCGAATGTGATGATCAAGGTGCCGGCTACTCCGCAAGGTGTTGGCGCGATGGAAACGCTGGTCGGCGAGGGCATAAACGTGAACGCCACTCTTATGTTCTCCCTCGATCAGTATGACGCCGTGTCCGAAGCATACATCTCGGGGCTGGAGAGGCTGGAGGCCGCGGGCGGCGACCTGAGAGCCGTGGCATCCGTGGCCTCGTTTTTCGTCAGTCGGATGGACGTGAAGGTCGATCGACTGTTGGACGGCATTGGTACGCCGCCAGCTGAGGAGCTCAAAGGAACTGCTGGCATCGCCAATGCGAAGATGGCCTATCAACGGTTTAAGGCTGTCTTCAGTGGCGAGCGCTGGGAGCGTCTGGCGGCCGGGGGGGCGCGTCTACAGCGGGTCCTGTGGGCCAGCACCAGCACCAAGAACCCAGCTTACTCTGATACGCTGTATCCGGACAATCTCATTGGCCCGCACACGGTCAACACGCTGCCGCCCTCCACACTGAGGGCCTTTCGCGATCACGGCACCGTCGCCCTGACCTTGGAGAAGGAGCTTCTGGCCGAGCAGGCCAGGCTGGAGAATCTGGAAGACTTGGGGATCGACCTCGACCGCGTCACCGCTGACCTGTTGACGGAGGGCGTCGAGAAGTTCGCCAGACCGTTCTCGGATTTGATGGAGAGCATTGCCCGGAAGGTGGAGGAGCTTGAACCCAAGTTGCCCAGGGTGGAGAGTCGGCTGGGCAGAAGCGAGAGTACCGTGAGCCGAGCCCTGGAAGAGATGACCGAGCAGAACATTATGGGACGGATCTGGTGCCACGATCACACGGTGTGGAAGCCCGAAGCCGAGGAGATTGTCAACCGGCTGGGCTGGCTACACATTGGGCGGGCGATGAAGGAGGCCCTACCTCGCCTGAATGCGCTGGTGGAAGACGTGCTCAGCGACGGTTACACGCATGCGCTCCTCCTCGGGATGGGGGGATCCAGCCGCGCTCCCGACGTATTTCGGCGGACATTTGGCGTTCGGCAGGGGTTCCTGGATCTATCCGTGCTTGATAGCACCGATCCGGGGGCCGTACTTGCGCATCTTGAGGGGCTTGACCTGAAGCGGTCGCTCTTCATCGTCGCCAGCAAGTCGGGGACGACCGTGGAGACGCTCTCTTTCCTCCGGTTCTTCTACAATCGCGTCCTACAGATGGTGGGGCGGGAACGGGCTGGGGAGCACTTCCTGGCGATAACGGATCCCAACAGCCCCTTGGCCGATATATCTCGGGAGTACAGCTTCCGATGGCTCTTCGAGAATGACCCGGCTGTCGGAGGGCGCTACTCGGCCCTTTCCTACTTCGGGCTAGTGCCGGCGGCACTGGTGGGTATGGACGTCGAGAGGCTTCTGGACAGCGCGCTGACCATAGCTGGGGCATGTGATGGGGCGGTCGAAGCGAAGGATAGCCCATGTGCCCGGTTGGGCGTGATGCTGGCCGAACTAGCGAAGGCCGGTCGCGACAAGGCCACCTTTGCCATCTCCCCCGAGCTGGCCAGCTTCGGCGACTGGGTCGAGCAGCTGATCGCGGAGAGCACGGGCAAGTCCGGCACGGGGATTCTCCCGGTGGTCGGAGAACCGTTGGGCCCCCCCGATCTCTATGCTGGTGATCGCCAGTTCATCTATCTCCGGCTCACCGGTGACCAGACTTATGATGCGCCGGTTGCAGAGCTGGAGGCGGCAGCCCATCCGGTCATCCGACTGCATCTGGATGACCCGTATGACCTCGGCGAGCAGCTCTTCCTCTGGGAGATGGCGGTTGCTGTGGCTGGTCATCGCCTGGAGATCCATCCCTTCAACCAGCCCAACGTGGAGTCGGCCAAGTCGCAGGCCCGCCGTCTGATGGAGCGCTACCGTGAGAAAGGTGAACTCCCGCGGGTTGAGTCATTCCCGCCAGATGCTGAGCTCCTGCACGATTTCATCAGCCGGGCCCCGGCCGGAGGGAGTCCATCCGCGAACTCCGAGCGGAGCTATATCGCACTGCAGGCCTACGTTCCCCCCACGGGGCGCACCGATGCGACTCTTCTAGCGCTTCGTACGGCGCTTCGTGATCGTTATTGGTTGGCGACGACCGCCGGATATGGACCTAGCTTCCTCCATTCCACCGGTCAGCTTTACAAGGGGGATGCCGGAAATGGCTTATTCATCCAGCTCACGGCCGACCCCGTGCGCGATCTCGACATCCCCGATGAGATCGGGTCTGAAGCGTCGACCATCACGTTCGGGGTATTGGAGAAAGCCCAGGCCCTGGGAGACTGGCAGGCGATGCAGGAGGCCGGGCGCCGCGTGATCGGTTTCCATCTGGGTGCGGATGTGATCGGAAGTCTGAACCGGCTTGTGGAGGAACTGTAGAGGGCTGGACGAGACCAGGACTGGCTCAGCGGCCAGTGGCCCGTCGATGGGGCTCGAGGCTCTATGGTGATGGTAGCCACGCAGGCGGCTGCCTGGGGGACCGAGGCCGGTGGGCTAGCACTCGAGGAATGGGAGAGGAATCTAGATGGAGATCGCACAACTGAAACGGGCGGCTGGTGAGCGCGCTGTCGAGTTTGTGGAGTCGGGGATGATTGTGGGTCTGGGGCACGGCAGTACGGCCATCCACGCCCTGCACCGCATCGCTGATCGGCTGAAGGTTCAGGAGCTTCGTGACGTCCTCGGCATACCAACCTCGACCCAGGTGGAGGCCGACGCGCGGAGTCTCGGGATACCTCTGACTACGATGAACGAACATCCAGTGATCGATGTGACCATCGACGGCGCCGACGAGATCGACGCGGCGCTAAACCTGATCAAGGGTGGAGGGGGAGCGCTCCTGCGCGAGAAGATCGTGGCCCAGGCGACGCGTCGCCAGATCATCGTCGTCGACGAGACGAAACTCTCTCCAACTCTAGGGATCCGTTGGCCGTTGCCGGTAGAGGTCACCTCCTTCGGTCGGGTCTCCCAAGAGAGGTTCCTGAAGTCGCTTGGGGCGCGCGTGGCCCTCCGCGTGGGCGAGGATGGATCTGGTTTCCGGACCGATCAGGGTAACGAGATTCTAGATTGCGACTTCGGTGCTATATCGAACCCGGAACAGCTGGCTGCTCGTCTTGACGGGCGGGCCGGGATCGTGGAGCACGGTCTGTTCCTCGGTCTGGTGTCCGACGTGATCGTCGGTACCGCAGAGGGCATTCGACACCTGATGCGTCACGACATCTAAAGGAGATCTCCATGGTTTCTATCGAGGCCTCGATTCTCTCGGCGGATTTCGCGCGCCTTGGCGAGCAGGCTCGGGAGGCCCAGGCGGCTGGGGTGGATGCGATTCAGATCGACGTGATGGACGGACGTTTCGTCCCGAATATCACCTTTGGACCCGGCATCGTGCAGGCCCTCCGGCCGTTGGTCGACCTCCCCCTGGATGTTCACCTGATGATCGTCGAGCCTGAGCGCCACCTGAAGGACTTCGCGGCCGCGGGGGCCGACCGACTGATCGTCCACCAGGAGGCGACGGCGCACCTCCACCGTGTGCTTCAGTCGATCCGAGAGCTCAATGTCGAAGCCGGAGTCAGCCTCAACCCGGCTACGCCGCTGACCGTTCTGGAGGAGGTGCTCGATCTGACCGATATGGTACAGGTCATGACTGTCAACCCCGGATGGGGTGGACAGGCCTTCCTGGATGGGCAGCTGGACAAGATCCGTCGGCTCAGGGATATGCTGAAGGATAGCGGCCAGGACGTGGTGATCGGGGTGGATGGGGGGATCGATGCCATTACGGCTCCCCTGGTCGTTGAAGCTGGCGCCACCGTACTGGTGTCGGGATCCAGCCTGTACAATGACCGCGCCTCCGTGTTGGAGAATTTGAGCGCCTTGCGAGTGAGTTTGGCAGACCAGTAGGACGCGATCCGCGACGATCAGCGGCACGCCCTCCAAAGCGTCATGATTGGGGGAGTGCGCCGCCAGTGTGGGTAGCTAAACGGATCCATCTTTTCCGATCGTTACCGACGACACGGCTTAGTGTAATGGCACGGGAAGCCTGAGGAGATTTACCAATGACCGCCGAAGCGCGCGATCAGGTCCTACGAATCGATCTGCTCGGAAGGTTCCGGGTTACCTACGGCGCTAAGTTGCTCGCCACGGTTGAAGCGCCTCGCCTCCGCTCGTTGCTGGCTTACCTCCTGCTGCATCGTGATGCCCCGACATCGCGGCATCGATTGGCCTTTCTGTTCTGGCCCGATTCCCCGGAAGAGCAGGCCCTCACCAACCTCCGCAATCTCCTCTATCGTCTCCGGCACAGCCTGCCGGATTCACAACGCTTCGTGGCTATCGACCGTCGCACGCTGCTATGGCGGGTGGATGCTCCGTTCGAGTGCGACGTGGTAGACTTCGAGGAAGCTCTCCACCGGATGGAACTCGCATCCGACGAAGACGCCCTGCGTGAGACGTTGGAGGATGCTGTCTCTCTGTATGGGGGCGATCTTCTGCCCGGATCCTACGAAGACTGGATGGTTCCTGAGCGCCAGCGACTTCGGCAAGCCTTTCAGCGTGCTCTCGAGCAGTTGATCGACTTGTTAGAGGATCAGCAGGACTACCGGGATGCTATCGATCATGCTCGATCGCTGGTGCGCCACGATCCGCTCCGTGAGGCATCCTATCGGCGGCTTATGCGGCTCTATGCCCTCATCGGCGACCGGGCCAGGGCGCTGCGCACGTATCATCGTTGCGCCACTGTTCTGGAGCGGGAGCTGGACGTGGAGCCGGGCCCGGCTACCCGCGGTCTGTACGAGCGGTTGCTGGCCGCGAACCAGATCCCCCGGAACTCCCGCACGGGGCCCAAAGACCGCGGCGGAGTCTCACGGCTCGTGGGGCGAGAGGACGCGTGGGCCCGACTGATGGCCGCCTGGCGCGAGGCGAGGAGCGGACGCCCGCACATAGCGCTCGTCTCGGGCGAGCCGGGGATCGGCAAGACCAGACTGGCCGAGGAGTTGGTCCAATGGGCGAATCGCCTGGGGTTCTCCACCGCCTCCGCGCGCTGCTACGGCGCCGAGGGCGAGCTGGCATTCGCCCCGGTGGCGGCCTGGATCCGCTCCCGACCACTGCCGCCGGTGGATCCGATGTGGCGGACTGAGATTGCTCGCATCGTGCCGGAGGTGCTCGCCGAAGACCCCGAGTTGCCGGGTCCCGGTCCTGTATCCGAACCCTGGCAGCGCCGCAGGTTTTTCGAGGCGTTGGCGCGGGTCGTTCTCTCAACGGATCAACCGATGCTTCTCCTTATCGACGCTCTCGAATGGTGCGATCGGGGGACCGTCGAGTGGCTCCACTACTTGCTCCGCTACGATCCGCGGGCGCAGTTGCTTTTGGTCGGCACTTACCGCCCCGATCAGGTTCACGAGGACCACGCGCTGTCACCGTTGGTTGGTGTGTTGCGCCGCGATGAGCAGGTGACGGAGATCGATCTGGGACCGTTGAGCAGAGATGAGACGGCGACTCTCGCAGAAAATATCGCTGGACGGGAGTTGGACCCCGCTGTGGCCAAGTGCCTGTTCCGCGAGACCGAGGGCAACCCGCTGTTCATCGTGGAGACGGTGCGAGGGGGACTCCCCCAATCGACGCGCAAGCTTCCCTCCGGCGCCCGGGTCTGCGTGCCTGGTCCCCTTCCATCACGGATCAGGGACGCGCTGATGGCGCGCATTGGGTCGCTCTCACCGCTATCCCGTTCTCTGGCTGAATTGGCCGCCGTCATTGGGCGCGAGTTCAGCTTCGATGTGCTGCGAGAAGCGAGTGACACCAGTGAGGATCGACTGGTTCAGGGGCTGGATGAGCTCTGGCACCGTCGCATCGTCCGCGAGCAGGGGGAGGATGGCTATGATTTTAGCCACGACAAGCTCCGTGAGGTCCTCGTGGATGAACTGAGCGAAGCCCGGCGGCGCTTGCTTCACCGGCGGGTGGCCGGTGCGTTGGAGCACATCTACGCCCAGGACAGCGACCCAGTGGTAGCGCGCATCGCGAGCCACTACGATCAGGCCGGCGAGTCGGAAGAGGCGATAATCTTCTATCAGCACGCTGCCGAGGTGGCGCGCCGAATGCAGGCCGAGGAAGTGGCCGCCAGGTGCCTGAGCCATGCAGCGGCGCTGGCTGACGGTCGGAGATCTCACGAGCCCTGAGGCGTTAAGCAGGGTTCGCTTTGGGGACGCATGTTCGCCCGCAACGTGGTAGCCGGTGCCCCGTGATCGCCGGGGCAGCTACCCTTAATCCTCTTGGCGCGTCTACGGGTCAACTGGTTGTCAGCAATTCCTGGGGCTCGTTGTGCCACGCCAACAGAGTGGGAACGCCGGACGCTCAGCCGATGCCGTTAACTGGGCCCACAGAGAGGGAGCTTGCCCCCAGGAGTCAGACCGACATCCTATGGGCCCGGTGGCAGGCCGGCGTTTCACCCCGGTCCTGACATCCCAGCAAAGGCACGATCAAACGATTTGGAAACGCCCTTTATGTTATCCTTCCAGAGAGAAGATGAGAGGCAACGTAGGGCGGACGGCATACGGAAGTCGGAAGCGAATAGGGGGTGCGTCATGGGTGGACCGATGTCCGATTACAGGCTGGGCAAGATCATGCACCGTGAGTATGAGGCTGAGGCGAGTCAGTACTGGGGCCAAGGTCTCGGCCAGACGGAAGGATCGAACCTTGCGGAGAGGGTTGACTTGGTCCTTAGTTGGAGTGGTGAAGGTCTGCGCCGACTGCGGTGCTCCGCGACCTGGCTCGGAGTGTGGGCGCACGGATGTGAGTCCCGTCGATAGCGTCTCGTTTGAAGACCGTCCCCCGGAGAGGGCCCCAGGGAGAGGTTGTTGGGCCGACCTTCCCCGGTGCGGACCCAGCACAGGAGCAGGACGGCGATGGAGTCTTTCCGCCTTGCTCACCTGATGGCCCGAAGGTGGGTCGAGGTTCGCCAGGTGTAGATCGACGCCTGGCGCCAAACATCTGGCGCCACGTTGATCCGCTTGAGGAAGGCCCGTCAGGGTCTTCGTCGGCTTGGTACTGGGCGCCCAGCGCGCCAGACTGTCCCGTGACGCGGCCTGTGGTATAATCGAACCCCTGGATGATGTGGACGGCCGTCCACTCTGGTAGAATGAACGAAGTCTCGATGGGAGGATCCAATGGAAGAATGTGTGTTCAATACCATTCGCAAGCGGCGGACCATTCGCCGTTACACGGACCAGGAGGTGACCGATGAGCAGATCGATACCCTTCTGGAGATGGCTATGTGTGCGCCAAACCGGCTGAACCGACAGCCGTGGCACTTCTTTGTCGTCCGCGACAAGGATCTCCAGAAGGCGCTGGCTGATCATCTCGGCCTGCACCCCTATCTTGAGACGGCTCCGGTGATGATCGCCGTCGGGGCTCGCCCCGAGCTCTCACCGACGTGGCAGATGGACGTCAGCGCAGCGGTCCAGAACCTGTTGATTGCTGCCACCGCCATGGGGCTGGGGACGGCGTGGGTCGGCGACCCTGACAGCGTGCTCTGGGAAGCGGCGGAGGAGATGCTGCACGATGCGCTTCACATCCCTGTGCACTTGGGGTTGCGTATCCCCACTCTGATCGCCGTCGGACACCCAGCTGAGGAGCGCTCCCCGCACGGGCGACACGACCGATTTGACCCGAACAAGGTCCACTATGGGCTGTGGGAGTCGAGGAAACTGGGGAATAGGGCGTGAGAAGCCCCGGGGGATGACGGGACGCAGCTCCACCGAAGGGGTGGGATGGTCTAACGGCTAAGGGCTCGACGCGTTGTGTTCAATGGCCAGTCAGTCGGTCTGTGTTGGCGGGGAGCGCGACGCCAACCTTGAAGCCAGCGGCTAACGCAGCAGGGGGCCGCCGGCTTAGGCGAACAGGGGGTGTGCTGTGTGGCGGATACGGAAGATGGCCGGTTGGCCAGAGAGCCTGGGCAGGCTGCTGGTCGCATTGGTTCTCACTAGCCTTGTTCTCGCGGGCTGCGGTGGGTGGGGTTCCTCGGTGGACTCTGGAGCACCCGACGAGGGGTTGCCTCCGGTGGCATCGGTAGAGGCCGCTGAGCGATTCGCTGGCAAGGTAGCGGCTGCCGCGGAGGGTGCTGCGGTCTCGGGTCAGTTCACCCTAACCATCACCGATGAGGAGGCGACGTCCGCCCTCAAGTACTACCCCG
>SKQX01000270.1 GCA_007118795.1 Thermoflexales bacterium
ATCACTGGCATGCCGTGACGCCGGAGGAGAAGGCGGACTATCTGGTGCGCGCCTTCCAGTATGCGGAGGAGCACTGGGATCCTTGGATCGGGCTGATGACAGTGCTCTCCATAGCTGATCCGGCCTGGACGCCGGAGGATGAGCAGTACTGGTGGGCCGTCACCGAACCGAGCTGGCCGGAGACGGTGGTGCGGCCGGCGTACCAGGCGCTGCAGGCGATGGAGAAGTGAGGCCAGGAGGAGGCGGGACCAGGTGACCAGGGCGCTCTCGGGAAGGGTGGTGGTCGACGGGGCACAGGGTGAGGGCGGGGGGCAAGTCCTTCGTACCGCGCTAACGCTGTCGGTGCTTACGGGGCGGCCCGTACGTATCGAGAGGGTACGAGCTGGACGGGATCGGCCGGGCCTTCGGCCGCAGCACCTGACGGCGGTGCGGGCTGCTGCCGCGGTATGCAACGGGGAGTTGGACGGGGATGCGCTTGGCTCGCAGACGGTGGAGTTGGTACCGGGACCTGACATCTGTCCTGGGACGTATGGCTTTGATGTGGCCGAGGCGGCCCAAGATGGCAGTGCGGGCTCGGTGGGACTGGTCCTGCAGACCGTGCTTCTACCTCTGGCTCTGGCCCATGGTGAATCGGAAGTGACGGTACGCGGTGGGACGCACGTCCAGTGGGCCCCATCGGCCTCCTACTTGGAGCAGGTATTTCTGCCCACCCTTGGCTGCATGGGGGTGGACGCGGAGGTGGAACTGAAGTCCTGGGGGTTCTACCCGGCCGGAGGCGGGAACATCCGACTGGGCCTCCCGGGGCGGGGCAGTCCACTCCGACCAATAGACCTGAGCACCAGGGGGTCTCTGATGAGGGTATGGGGCATCGCGGCAGTGACGAACCTGCCTTCCCACATTCCCCAACGTATGGCCAACCGGGCGCAGAACGTACTGGCGGAGCAGGGCCTGGAATCGAGAGTGGAACCACGGCGCCTGGGCGGGGCGGGGCCGGGCGCGGGCATCTTCCTCTTCGTCGAATACGACGGGGCTGTAGCCGGCTTCACTGCCTATGGCCGCAGGGGCCTGCCCGCCGAGCGCGTGGCCGAGGCGGCCTGCGAGGATCTGCTGACCCATCATCGATCGGGTGCTGCCGCCGACCCCCACCTGGCGGATCAACTCGTGCTGCCGATGGCGCTGACTCTGGGGGAGTCGCGGTTAGTCACCTCGGAGATTACGGGGCATCTCCTGACCAATGTGGCGGTGGTTCGTCAGTTCCTTGGCTCCCGTATACAGGTGGATGGGGAACTGGGCGGTCCGGGGACGCTGGTGGTGGAAGGGGAGCGGTATGATTGAGATCGTCTTTCTGGGGACCTCGGCGTCGGCGCCCTCCATCCATCGTGGGCTGTCTTCGCAGGTCGTGCTCCATCGAGACTACCGCTTTCTGATCGATTGCGGTGAGGGGACCCAGCGGCAGATCCTAAGGAGTGGGCTGGGTTTCAAGCGTCTCAACCGGGTCCTGCTGACCCACGGGCACCTGGATCACATTCTCGGCCTGGGGGGATTGGTCTCCACCTTCGCCCGATGGGAGGTCATGGATCGGTTGGAGATCTACGGGGGGCGCTGGGCCCTGGAGCGGGTGTATGATCTGATCTACGGCGTGGTCCTGCGCGGTGCCCAGCCGTTGCTGGAGATCGATTTCATCGAGGTCGAACCGGGTTCGATTCTCGAGGATGAAGAATTTGAAGTGGTTGCCTTTCCCGTGTCCCACCGGGGACCGAGTCTGGGTTATCTGTTTCGAGAGAAGCTGCGCCGACCGTTTCTTGGCGAGCGGGCGGAGGCACTCAACGTGCCCCAGGGCCCGGAGCGGAGTCGGTTAGTTGCCGGGGAGTCGGTGGAGTTGACCGACGGTCGGGTGATCCACCCGGACGACGTCCTGGGCCCCGCGGAGCGGCGGGCTTTCCTGGCCCACGTGGGGGACGCCGGTCAGACGGGAGACCTGGTGGATCCCGTGGGTGGGGCGGATCTGTTGGTGGTCGAAGCCACGTACCTGGAGCGGGATGCGGACCTGGCGGCCCGCTTTGAGCATCTAACGGCTGCCCAGGCTGCCCGATTAGCCCAGGAGGCTGGGGTGCATCAGTTGGTGTTGACCCACGTGTCGCGGAGGTACCGTACGTCCGACGTGCTGGAGGAGGCGCGGGCGATCATGCCCAATACGGTCGTGGCCCGGGACCTGGATCGCTTTCGGGTGCTGCGGGGGGAGGTCGAGCGACAGGCCTGACGCAGGATCCGGGGACGAAGCCGCAGGAGTATGCGCTTCAGGAGTCAGGGACTCCCGAGGTCAAGGACCCCCGGGGGCTGTGACCCCCGTGTCCCGTGATCGGCCTGCGGGGAGGAGATATGCCAGCACAGCGTAAGGCAAGCATTCGGGAGTTGTCGACGGCTGCCCGCGAACTAGATGCGGGTGTCGCTGAAGGGGAGCTACACCGTGACCCGGAAACTGGACAGTGGTTGGTGGGCGACACGCGGTTGGACGCGTGGCTGGAACGGTACGCTGGGGAGAAGGTGGTTCTCATCGCCCTGTCGCTCGATGATGAGCGGCCTCTGCCCACCAAAGTGTGCCGCACGTGTGGTGCGGATTATCGGGGGGCTTACTGCCCCCGCTGTCGTCAGGCTCGTATCCGATTGAGAGGGTACTAGACGTCGCACCTTGGACGTATGAGCCGGGATTGGTCACCTGTCGGGCGATGTAGCACACCTATGCGTAGCTCATAGCCGGGTGGAGAGTCCCATCTCGTGCGGCTTAGCCGCGTGCGGAGCTAAGTGGCTGACTCGCTAAGTGTCTAAGACCTTACAGGTCTGGCACGTCCTCGCGAATCTGCCAAAGAAAGAACTCTCACGGACGGGGCTCGGTGACATGTGACAATCGCAGACCTGTCAGATCTTCGTGCCGGTTTGAGTGGCGATTCTGCCCTCCAAATGTGGCCATCGTAAGGAGAGCCTTGATGAAGAATACTGATTCATCCAGCAGCAAGCAGCGCTTACTGTCAGGCAATGAGGCGATCGCTCTGGGCGCCTGGGAGGCGGGTGTCCGGTACGCTGCTGCCTACCCCGGGACGCCCAGCACGGAGATTCTTCCTGCTCTGGCTGGATACGCCGGGGTGACGGCTGAGTGGGCCTCCAACGAGAAGGTGGCGCTGGACGCGGTCATCGGTGCCTCATTTGCGGGGGGCCGGGCGCTGGCGGCGATGAAGCACGTTGGGGTCAACGTCGCCTCCGACAGTTTGATGTCCCTCTCGTACACCGGTGTCGGGGCGGGCCTGGTGTTGGTCAGTGCGGACGACCCCGGTGCCTTCAGCTCGCAGAACGAGCAGGACAATCGGCATTACGCCCGTTTTGGGAAGTTCCCCTGTCTGGAGCCCTCGGATAGCCAGGAGGCCAAGGACTACACCGCCTTCGGCTTCGACCTGAGTGAGAGGTTTGACACCCCCGTGATGGTGCGGTCCACGACCCGGCTCTCCCATTCGAAGTCGCCGGTGCTGGTCAGTATGCCGGATGCGGGCAGGGAACCGGTGCCGCTGGCGCCCTTCGAACGAAAGCCGCAAAAGTACGTGATGATCCCAGCGTATGCCCGAATGCGCCATCCAGAGGTCGAGGCTCGCATGGAAGCGCTGGCCGACTACGCTGAGACGTGTCCGTTGAACCGGATAGAGTGGGGTGACAAGGGTGTTGGGATTGTCACGGACGGCATGGCCTATCATTATGCTCGGGAGATATTCGACGGTTTCTCCTTCCTGAAGCTGGGGATGGTGTACCCGCTGCCGGAGCGGATGATCCGTGAGTTCGCCGCCCAGGTAGATAGGCTGGTGGTGGTCGAGGAGTTGGATCCCTTCATAGAGGAGCAGGTTCGAGCCTGGGGTCTGGATGTGGTGGGGAAGGACGTGTTCCCCCGGACGGGTGAACTCACGCTGGGCCGGGTGCGGGAGGGCGCGAGAGCTGCCGGATTCCCGGTCGGAGAGACACCGCGAGAGCCGGCATCGGTGGCGACTCTGAGAATCCCGCAACGGCCCCCGGCCCTCTGTCCCGGGTGTCCGCATCGTTCGGTCTATTTCAACCTGCGGAAGCTGAAGCTGCTGGTGTCGGGCGATATCGGGTGCTACGCCATCGGTGTGCTGCCGCCCTTCGAGGAGATGGATATGCTGGTGTCTATGGGAGCCAGCATCGGCATGGCTCACGGTGCCAAGCAGGCCGGGTGCCCGGATGATATCGTAGCGACCATCGGGGACTCCACGTTCTTCCACACGGGGCTGCCGGAGCTGGCGAGCACCATCTACAACGAGGGGAACACGTGTACGATGATCCTCGACAACCGGACCACCGCGATGACGGGCGGACAGAACCATCCCGGAACCGGTGTCACCCTCCAGGGGGAGACGACGCGACAGATCGACATCGAAGCGGTGGTGCGGGCGATGGGCGTGGAGGACCTGTGGGTGGTCGATGCCATGGACGTGGAAGGGGTGGAGCACGCTATCCGTGAGGCGGTGGCTGTGGAGGGGCGTCCCTCGGTGGTCCTGGTCAACGGAGAGTGTGTCTTCGTCCCTGGTTTCGAGCGCCGGCCGGTGGCAATGGTGGACGAGGAGGTGTGCAACGGCTGCGGCTTCTGCTTCCGCGTGGGATGCCCGGCGATTCTGAAGTCCGATGAGGTTGACGAGCGGAGCGAACGGCCGAAAGCTGTGATCGATCCCATGTTGTGCACGGGCTGCACCGTCTGCCTGCAGGTGTGCCCGCGGGGGGCCATTTACGAGATCGAGAGCGAGGAGGCCTAGATGCAGGATACCATCAACTTCCTTTTCGTGGGCGTAGGCGGCCAGGGGATCCTCACGGCCTCCGACATTGCGGCAGGGGTAGGTCTGGAGGGAGGATACCAGGCGAAGAAGTCGGAGGTGCACGGCTTTTCGCAGCGGGGTGGGGTGGTGGAGAGCCACGTCCGTTGGGGGGAGGATGTGGGGTCTCCGACGGCTGAGAAGGGCACGGTGGATTTCCTGATCGCCTTGGAGGTCATGGAGAGTGCCCGCTGGATCGACTGGCTGCGGGCTGGCGGTGCGGTGTTGATCAACCGGCAGCGGATCGCGCCGATGACGGTGACAGCGGGTGATGCCGTCTACCCGTCGGAGGAGGAGATCCTGGAGGTGGTGAAAGGCCGCACTGAGGATGTGAGCTGGGTGGACGGGCTGGCTATCGCCAAGGAGGTGGGGGACACGCGGATGACCAACACCGTGATCTTGGGGGCTCTGTCGACGCGATTGGAGGTGGAGCCCGAGGTCTGGCTGCGGGTGATTGAGCGGCGGGTGCCGCCCAGGTATGCAGAGATGAACCGGAGGGCCTTCGAGGAGGGGCGGCGCGCGGTGGGCTGATGGGCGGCCGGTCGGGGTCGCAGACCCCTCCGAGCCGGGATGGCGAGCGTGGGGGTGGTGGTGACAGGAAGGGGTGGGCGGCCGGTCGGGGTCACAGACCCCTCCGGGCCTGGGATGGTGAGGCGAGCAGTTGGGGTCACAGACCCCTCGGAGCTGCTGGGGCGGGAGTTTGGGGCTCGAACTGAGGGTGGGGAGGTTCAGACGATGCAAGAAAGGATAGGGTGATGGAGAAGATGCGTCTGTTTATCGCCATTCCACTGCCGGAGCCGGTGCTGAAGCGGTTGGCCGAGGTTCAGCATCGGCTAAAGGGAAGAGTGGCCCACCGGAGCGTGCGCTGGGTGCGGTCTGAGGGCATACACCTGACGCTCAAGTTTCTGGGAGATACAACCAGGGAGAAGGTGGGGGCGATTGGAGAGGCACTGACAGTTGTGGGGCGGAATGCACCGGGTTGTACCGTGACGGTCGAGGGACTAGGGTGCTTCCCCAGCCCGCGGCGTCCGCGCGTGCTCTGGGTGGGCGTGACGGAGCCTACCGGTCGGCTGGAGGCGCTGCAGGCCGCCGTCGAGGAGGCTATGACGTCGCTGGGCTATAGCCCGGAGCGACGGGGCTTTACGCCGCACCTCACCGTGGGCCGGGTGCGACGGGGAGCGTCGCGCCAAGAAATGGAGCAGATCGGCGAGGCGGTGCAGACTATGGCTGTGGGGGAGCTGGCGACGATTACGGTCGACCGCTTTGAGTTGATTCGGAGTGAGCTCAAACCGTCCGGTGCCGAGTACACCACAGTAGAGACATTCCCGCTCCGAGGAGATCAACACTGATGGCGCCTCTGGTGGGCGTCATTGGGGGATCCTCGGCCACGCCAGAGGAGGCGTCCCTGGCCGAGTCAGTGGGCCGGGAGCTGGGGCGAGCGGGAGCCACCCTGATATGTGGAGGGCGGGGCGGCGTGATGGAAGCAGCGTGCCGGGGAGCGAGGACGGTCGGCGGTCTGACGATTGGCATTCTTCCGGGCACCGAGCATAGCCAGGCGAATCCATATGTCGACATTCCCATCGTCACCGGGATTGGCGATGCCCGGAACACCATCATCGCACGCACCGCTCAAGCCGTCATCGCTATCGGAGGCAGCTACGGCACATTGAGCGAGATCGCCCTCTCGCTGGGGTTTGGTACGCCCGTCGTCGGGCTGAGAACTTGGTCGATGGAACGGTGTGGCCATGCGGATGTTCCGATCGTCCGGGCAAACGATGCCAAAGAAGCGGCGGAACAGGCCCTGGCTCTGGTAAGGAGCGTGCGCTGACGGCGCGGTGGTGGTGAGATCCTATCCTGGGAGGTAGAATGGAGAGCCCGGAGTTGCGTGCCCGTGTCGTCGTCGATGCCCCGGCGGAGGAGGTGCGCGACTGGTTCACCGCTCTAGAAAAGGAGCCGGAGCGGTACCAGTTTGGCACTCACGAGGGCTTCGAGTTCGTCGAGGGTAGTTTCGGCGCGCTGGGAGCCCGGTTCAAGACCCGAGAGCAGTTCCTATTTCTCACTCTAGAGCTTCTCTTCGAGATCACAGGGATCCACGAGTCGCAGTTCACCTTCCGCTTGATCCGGCCGATCTCAATGGGGACATGGGGCCGATTCCAGATCGACGAGGTGGCTGAGAGCCAGACGCGCCTCTCTTTGGAGATCGGGTCAACGAGCTGGGCGGGCCGACTTGTCCTCCGTTTCTACCCAGTGGCGGTCGCCATCCAGCGCCAGATCGATGGCGAGGTAGACCACATCAAGACGTCGATCGAGCAGCTGACTGGCAGCTGACGGCCCATCACGGCGCCGAGCATCAGGGCGAACGGTCGGTCCTCAGTCGATGTAGCCCAGCGCCCGTAATCGCTCCGCGATCTCCTCGTTGTCCAGGTCTACCTTACGTTTCGCTTCCCAGTTCGTCGGCCTTCGCTCCTCCGCCTGTTTCGCGAAGTTGACTAACGCCTCGTGCAAGCGATCCGCTTTCTCGGGATACTGGTCAAGGATGTTGTGGGTCTCCCGGGGGTCGTCGACGAGGTCGAATAACTCATCCGGTTGGTCGCCCACGGTGATCAGCTTGTGTCGTCCTTCGTAAGCCGCCCGACGCATGGAGCGACAGCGGAAGGCGTCGATGGCCGTCGGGTTCTCGTTCTCCATCAGGGTCAGCAGTGTGTCCGGCGTGTAAGCCTCAGCGAACACCATGCTCTCCTGCGGGGCAGAACCGTTGAGATCGGTCGTCAGACTGAGTCCTTCGATATCGATGGGCGCCTGATCCAGCGTCTCCTCGGGCGGAGTCACGGTCGTGGCTTCGAGTACGGAGTGGAACACGCGCCGGGTGGACACGGTCGAGGGCACGCGTCTGCCGCCCGGGTAGAGCCGGGGATAGGAGACGATCAGCGGGGAATGGACCAGATCATCGTAAGCGACCAGGGAGTGGCCCACGAAATCGTGGTTGTTCAGACCCTCGCCGTGGTCCGAGGTGATGATGACCAGGGTATTGTCCTGCACCTCGGGTTGTCGAAGATCGTTCAGTAGACGGCGCAGCAGGCGATCCTGATAAGCGACCTCGGCATCGTATAGATCGTTCAGCGTCCGGTCGCTCAGCTCGCTGAGGGGCTCCGTCAGCGGGATCATCCACCGGTAGTGTTCCAGATTGTAGTTGCGCATGAACTCCTGCGCGACACGGTCCTCCTCGTAGTAGGGGGCGAACTGGTTGATGAACCGGGCCGGCGGGCGATAGGGCAGGTGGGTCTCCATCAAGTTGATGAAAGTGAATAGCGGTCGGCGGTTCTCGCTCTGCCGGTGGGCCCGCAGATAACCTACAGCGTCGCGGAGGGAACGTTTGGTGTTGCCCTTGAAATTAACGCTGTCCTGCCAGAGCGGCACGATCAAGGGGTGCATGACGATCCGCAGCAGCAGGTGATGGTGGGCCAATCGGTTCTGGATGGGCCCCGTGATCCTGCGCATGAAGCGCGTGTAGCGCTCCAGCAGACGGCCCCAGACCTTGGGGCGCGACTGGAAGATGTCGGGGTAGTTGGGAAGGGCCCCGCCGTAGTTGTAGAATTCCTCGAAGCCTCGATCAAGCTGGTTGTCGACCACGCCCAGCAGCGGGTTGTTGCAGAAACCCACCGTCTGGTACCCAGCGGTCTGAAGCACCTCGGCCATAGTGACCGGGCTGTCGCCGAGGGAGTCGTGGATCTGGGTGGTCATGTGGGTGGTGGGATACTCTCCAGTGAAGAGAGAGGCGTGGGATGGTATCGTCCATTGTCCAGGGACGATGGCTCGTTCGAACAGGGTCGCCGTCTCGGCGAATTCGTCGAGTACGGGGGTGGTGTTGCGATGATATCCGTAGCACGACATCCGATCTGCTCGCAAGGTATCGAGCACCATCAGCACGACATCTGGCTTGTTCCGCTTCGCCTGCGTTCTCATTGTCTGAATGGATCTCCTAGCTTTCTTGGCTATTGTTGAGGTCATACGTGCGTTTTACCGCCCGAAGGCAGGTCCTTTGGTTCCCCCGGTTCCGTCTCCGACTGCTTCCATCGGAGCAGGTTCATCCTCAAGTCTCCTATGATAGGCAGGCATCGGTCCCTCGCCCGTCCGACAGGATGCTCCTGAGTCGGTAGGCTGAGCACGGAACAGATCAGCCAACTGCCCAGCCATCCGAACAGGACGATGGTGCCCAGCCCGACCAGCTGCGCTACCATCTGACCCGGGCCGCCGGCGACGAACTCCGGGGCAGGGAGGAAGCCGGTGATGCCCTGCCCGGGCACACCGAGATATTCCTCGATCCCCATCCCGTTCCACCCCTGACCCCACCGCCCGTCGGAGAAGAGGGCCACCGCCACGAGCCCCCAAGCGCCGCCTGTGGTTCCAAGAGCTACGGTGGCGGAGCCATCGGGGAGCCGGAGCAGGCGCTCCACGACGTAGACGCCGAGCGGTAGGAGAAGCCCCGCGACGGCCCCGGTCACCAAGGCTGCCCAAGGTGGGAAGAAGGGAGCGCCGGCCGACACGGCGATGAACCCGGCAGCAGCTCCCCGCGCCGACATCAGAGCATCAGCAGAGCCCGTCGTGAACCAGCAGTAGGACTGCGAGACGAGAATGGCTCCGGCGCCGGCCAGCAGACCGTTCACTGCAATGCGGGGCACATTCAGCTCCGCACCAGCCACGTGGAAGGGAGTACTAAGCGACCATCCCAGCCAACCTAACCCGAAAAGCAGCGACCCGAGGTTGGCCAGCAACGGGAAGTGGGCGGGGGGCATCTGGTCGGGCTGGTCATCCGCAGCAGCTGGCAGTCGTCGGCCCAGAGCGGTCAGCGCTCCCCATGCGGCCATCCCGCCCAGCAGGTATACGGTGCCGGATCCACTGTGATCCACAAGCCCGTGTCCTCGTTCCAGGGTGGACCCCAAATTAGCCAGCCACCCGCCGCCCCAGGCCCAGCAGGCGACAAGGGGGAAGAGCAACCCACCCACCACCAGCCCGGCGACCACCGTCTGCCAGCCACGGATCTGTCCGGCGAGGCTCAGGACTGTCAGAAGAACCGTCGACACCACCAGGGGGAGATAGGTGAAGAACAAGGCCATGATCTCCGGCGTGGCGGCATCGCCGCTGAGGAAGAACCCCTCCAGCCCGACCAAGCCCCAGCTGAGGCCTCCTTCCCCGGCGAACAGACGACTCAGGGGCTCCAGACCTGGTTCCTGGCTCACCAAACCGGCCCCGCCCAGATGGAACGCGAATCCCGTGGCGAAATAGCCGAGGGTGGCAAGAGCGAGGGCCAACGCGCCTGCCGTAGCTGCCCGGCGTGCCCGGCTCGGCTCCATACCCCCCCAAGCCAGCAGGAAGAGCCCCGCCGGCATGAGATATCCTAACAGAGCTGGCAGCCAGCTCTCGATTGTCATAATCAGCTCCTTCAGGTAGAATGAGGTCTGTGTCGAAACTGCGCAAGAAGCTGCGCAACGGCCAGGCTACGACGAGAGTTGGCTGTCAGGACCATTACTCTTCACTCTACTGATGGATAATGTTACCAGACTCTACTTTTTTGCCAAGTGAGTAGGGACGACCCCGCCCCGCAGCTGATTGCCGACTGCATGCTGGGACGGCTGGCCAGGTGGCTGCGATTGCTGGGCTACGACACCGCTTTTCTGCATGATGCTTCGGACCACGAACTGGCCCGCATCGCCCGTTCCGAAGGGCGGGTACTCCTCACCCGTGATCGAGCCTTGGCGGTCCGCCGCGGCCTGGACACCCTGCTGATTCGCTCAGAGCAGCTAGAAGAGCAGTTGGAGCAGGTTCAGGACGCGCTGGGACCGCCGCCGGATCCCTCTCTCTCGCGCTGTTCTGTGTGCAACGTGGCGCTCGACGACCTGTCGCCGGACGAGGCTGCTGATCAAGTTCCTCCCTATATACGGAGGACCCACAGCGAGTTTCGCCACTGCCCGGAATGCCACCGAGTGTACTGGTCCGGCAGCCACGTCGAGGCAATGATTGAGCGGCTCAACAGCCTTGATCTGTGGTGAGGTCCTGCCGCCTGTGCAACTGCTGGTAGGTGGCTCACGTGGTATAATGTCTGTGGGCCCGGTGCCGATCGCGTCCTGGCAGAAGCACTGAAGCTGGTACGAGGTGCTCTTGGAGATAACGAAAGTCGCCATTCTGTACAACGCGCGGATTCCGAAGGCGCCGTCCCTGGCCGTACGAATCGAGGACTGGATGGCAGAGCGTGTGGACCAGGTCCACCGATGTGCCATCGAGGACACGTCAGAACCGGCCTGTCTGCCCGAGGCTGATCTGCTGGTGACGTTGGGTGGAGACGGCTCGATTTTGTACGCCGCTCGCCTGGCGGCGCCGCGGGCGTTGTTGGTTCTGGGGATCAACCTGGGTCGGGTTGGATTCCTCAGCGAGGCCGCTACGGGTGAGTGGACTGATGTGCTGTCGGCCGCGTTGGCCGGGGAACACTGGGTCGAAGAACGGATGATGATCCGGCAGGTGAGCCGCCGGGGGGAGCAGCTGATCGCGGAGGCGGAGGCGCTCAACGATGTGGTTGTCGGCCGCGCCGCCCACGGTCGGGCTGTACACCTCTGTGTGGAGGTGGACGGGGGGGAGCTGGCGACCTACGTGGCCGACGGTCTTATCGTGGCGACACCGACAGGGAGCACCGCATATGCCTTGGCGGCGGGGGGACCGATTCTCCCACCCCAATTGCGGAACATCCTCCTGGTGCCGGTGGCGCCGCATCTCAGCATGGAGCGTCCGATTGTGCTGGCCGAGGGGGTGAAGGTCCGGATCACGGTGGTGGGGCATCGGCCCGCGGTCCTGACGGTGGATGGACACGCCCACGCGGCCCTGGAGAACGGCGATACGGTGGCGGTAGAGGCCAGTCCTCACGTGGCTCGATTCGCTCGCGTGCGAGAGCAGACCTATTTCTACAAAACCCTGGTAAGTCGATTGGTGCCACGGAATGACAAGTGATGGTATGACGAGAGCCTACGATCGGCGGGGCGACGACGCCCCCGGTCTGTGAGTTGAGTGTTATGGATCCTGGTGGAAATGGGCAGTCGGGAGCGGTCCTTACTTGTTACAAACATCCCAAGACAGAGACCCGTCTGCGCTGCAACAAGTGCGCGCGGCCCGTATGTGCTAAGTGTATTGTGCGCACCCCCGTCGGCTACCGGTGCCGGGAGTGTGTGAACGTCCAACAGAAAGCTTTCTATGCCGGCTTCAGACCCATCCATTATCTGATCGCGCTGGTCGTGGCGTTTCCGCTCGCGGTTGTGGCAGGCTGGCTGATCCCGCGGTTGGGATGGTACGCCATCTTCCTCGGTCCGCTGGTGGGGGTGGGGATCGCCGAGGCAGCGCGCTGGGCCACCAGGCGGAAACGGGGCCAGTATACGTGGCTGGTGGTCTGTGGCAGCATCGTGGTTGGGGCGCTGCCGAACCTGTTGACGTCGCTTCTGCTCTTGTTCGCCTTGGGGGGGAGGATGCCCGGTGGGCCTGGTTACCTGCCTGCGGGGACGATCCGGTTGATCTGGGGCCTCGTCTACGTTCTGATGGCCACAACCTCGGCGTACGCTCGTCTGCGCGGTGTGACGCGCCCGTAGGTGGACCGATGTTACTGGAACTACGAATTCGAGATTTTGCCATTGTCGACGAACTCGATCTTCGATTCGATCCAGGTTTCGTCGTGCTGACCGGCGAGACGGGGGCCGGTAAGTCGATCATCGTGGACGCCGTGGAGCTGGTGCTTGGTGAGTGGGCCGACCGGACGGTCGTGCGCTCAGGAGCTGATCGAGCGCTGGTGGAGGCGGTGTTCCGCCTGGGGGCCGAGCAGCGTGATAGGATAGGGACCATGCTGGGACGGGAGGGCCTGGAGGGGGACAACTCCGAGCTCCTGCTCCTGGGCAGGGAGGTGCGGCTGAACAGGCGGAACATCTGTCGGATCAATGGACGATCGGTGACGCTCTCCCTGCTGCGCGAGGTGACCGATGGTCTCGTGGATATTCATGGCCAGAGTGAGCACCTGTCGCTGCTGAGAACGCCGGATCAGCTGCGGCTGCTGGATCGGTATGGAGATCTGGAGCCGTTGCGAGAGCGGGTCGCTGAGATGGTGGACCGAGTGGAGGAGGTGCGCCAGGAGCTGGGGGAGCTGAAGCGAGACGAGCGCGATCTGGCTCACCGCGCTGACCTGCTCGACTTTCAGATCAAGGAGATTGGCTCGGCCGCTCTTGAACCGGGGGAGGAGTTGGCGCTGCGGGAGGAGAGACCGAGGCTGGCAAATGCCGAGCGGCTGGCCGAGTTGGCGGGGGAGGTGGTCTTCGCCATCGAGGAGGGGGATCACCGCAGGCCCGCGGCGGCCGATCTGCTGGGCACGGCAGTCCGCTCGCTAGCTCAGGCTGCTCAGATCGACCCATCTGTCAGGCCGCTGTTGGAGAGGGCGGAGAGGGTCACCCACCAGCTGGAGGCGCTGGCCGGGCAGATCCGTGAGTATCAGGAGACTATCGAGTACAACCCGCAGCGGCTTCAGGAGGTGGAGGAGCGGCTGGCCCTGATCGTGCGGCTCGAAAGGAAGTACGGCGAGACCGTTGAGGAGGTTCTGAGCTATGCCAAAGAAGCGGAACGTGAGCTGGACGCGATGGCCCATAGCGATGAGCTCATCGACGATCTGGAGGCGGAGGAGCGACGCCTGCTGGCTGATCTGGGCTTAACGGCTCTGGAGCTTTCGGAGCGCCGGCGTGAAGCAGCGGGCTCCCTGGCGGCCGGCGTGGAGCAGGAATTGAGCACCCTCGGCCTGGAGGGTACGCGGTTTGGGATGGTTTTCCGGTGGCACCCCGAGTCAGGAGGGGTTCCGCTTCCTGTCGGACCGTCATATCGTAGCTTTCAGGTGTCGGGGTCCGGTGTGGACGCGTCGGAGGCGGGGGCTGGGACGGAAGATCGGCGGGTGGCCTTCGATCGCTCGGGCATAGATCAGGTTCAGTTCCTCGTTTCGACCAACCCGGGGGAGCCCCTCAAGCCTATGGCCAAGGTCGCCTCCGGCGGAGAGACATCTCGACTGATGCTGGCGTTGAAGGCGGTCTTGTCTCGGGCGGACGAGACGCCCACGCTGATCTTCGATGAGATCGATCAAGGGATTGGTGGTCGAGTAGGGGCGACGATAGGGGAGAAGCTCTGGGGATTGTCAGTGCGCGGGAGCGCGGATCTCCGACGACAGGTCTTGTGCGTCACTCATCTCCCCCAATTGGCCGGATTCGCCGACGACCACCTGCGGGTCGAGAAGCACATGTTGGAGAGGGACGGTGAACAGCGGAGCGTGACCCGCGTTCGGTGCCTGGACGATAGCGAGCGAGTGGAGGAGTTGGCCCAGATGCTCGGGGGTACCGGTGAAGCCGTCCAGCGAAGCGCTCAGGAAATTCTCCAGCAGGTCAGAGGGCATAAGGTGTCTCAACCCCGTGATTGATTGGTTGTTCCACTCAGCGCCCTTCCCATCCCCGTTGTGATTCTCCACCAACTCCGCTTGAAGAACTTCATGTGCTACCGCGAGGCTGTGGTGGACTTCGCCGGGACCCACGTGGCTTGCCTGACCGGAGAGGAGGGAGCGGGGAGGACGGCTCTCTTGGATGGCATCACGTGGTCGTTGTGGGGTCTCTCGCGTCTGGGCGCCGGGAGGGATGATGATCTGGTCCGTGTGGGCTCGGACAGCATGGAGGTGATGCTCACGTTCGGCGTGGGCAGCGAGGTGTATCGGGTTCGCCGGCGATTTGGGGTGGCTCGGCATGGTCGCATTATGCTCGATTTTCTCGTTAAGCACGGCGGGAGTTGGCGGAACCTGGTAGAGGGAGACGTCTGCGCGAATCAAGCGACGATCAATCGGACGCTCCGGCTCGACTACGACACGTTTGTGAGCGCTACCCTCCTGCACCAAGGTCGGGTTGACGATTTTTTGGTCCAGAGCGCCGCCGAGCAGAGGCTGGCCCTCAGCGATAGACTTCGGCTGCACCGGTGGTCGACGTACGAGACCCGGGTGCGAGAAGGTCTCAGGACAATCCAGGCTGAGATTGAGGCCACCGATGTCCGGCTGGAGGAGATCGAAGCGGAGCTGGCCCGGCGGGATGATTACGAAGCCGAGCTTGACGCGGCGCAGGCGATGGCGGATGAGGCGGCCGAAGGGATAGAGGCAGCGCAAGATGCTTACCGGCGGATGGAGATGGCGAGCTCCGAACTGACCCTGATTGAGTCGCGGATCGCTGAGCGGGATACCGAGATTGAGAACGCCAGACAGGCGTTGGAAGAGTGCGCCGAGGAGATCGGTGCCCGGAGGATCCTGCGAGCTCATCGTGCGCAAGGCCTGAGCCAGCGGGGAGAGCTGGAGGGGGGTAGTGGAGTCTCAGGGGCAGCGCGAGAGGATGCGGGGGAGCTAGGCGAGCAACTTACGCAGTGGACGGCCTTGCAAGAGCGTCGTCGAGAGCTCCAGACTGGGATCGACGAGGCTTGGAGCCGTTTGGAGGAGAAACGCAAGGCGCTGGTCGAGCGGGTCGAGGGGCTGGAGAGGCGGCTTCCCAAACAGGCCCTGCTCAAGGAGCAAGCAGACCTGGAGGCGCAGGTTGAGCATCTCAGCCAGCTCGGCGCCAGTCGTGAGGCGGCGAAGGATGACCTGGCGCGTCTGGAGAGGAGGAGGACCCGACTCCGGGCCGAGAACGATGGACTGCGGCGTGAGATGGAGGTTCTGAAGGAGATGATGGGGCTCCTGAAGGACACTCAATCGCAGTGCCCGCTGTGCGAACAGCCTTTGTCTGAGGGGGACTGTCTGCATCTGGTGGAGCGGGTCGAGGGGGAGGGGAAGGCCAAGGGCGACCGCTTTCGCGCGAACCGGGCTGAGTTGGACCGCATAGCTGAAGAGTCGGTGGCTTTGGGGGACCAGCTGACCCAGAGCGAGGGAGTCCTCCGGGACCTTCCTGCCCTTCGCAGGGCATCCGCGGCGCTGGCCGACCGTGCACAGCGGGGCCGGCGGGCGGCCGAAGAACTGGATGAAGTACGCAGTGAGTTGAGGGAGGTGGAGGCGCGCCTGGCGGAAGGGGATTACGGGCGCGAGGAGCGGACGGAGCTGGACACGGTGTGGGAGGGGCTGGGCCAGCTGGGATACGATCGCGAGGCGGACCGGGATACTCGTTGTGCGGCCGCTAGGGGAGGGGCTGTCGTCGAGGGGAAGGGCGAGGTGGATATCATCCCGGATAGCGTGGCCTCGGAGCGGAGAGCCCTCAAGCGACTGGAGGAGGCTGCGGAAGGCTGGGAAGAGAGGCTGGCCAGGGCTACCCGGGGGCGAAGGCGGCTGGAGGATGAAGCGGACGGGCTGCGCCTGGAGCTGGCCAACCGAGAGGCGGTGGAGGAGAAGCTCCAGGCTATGAGGGGGAAGGAAGCTGCAGCGCGTCAAGGATTGGCGGCTTCACGACAACGACTGGCGGCGTGTCAGGCCCTCGAGGAGCAGCGGGCGGACAAGCGGAAGCGTAAGCAGGGCCTCGAGACGCAGAAAGGGATCTACGCCGAACTGGCAGAGGCGTTCAGCACCAACGGGGTCCCGGCGATGATCATCGAGGCGGCCGTAGCTGAGATCGAGGCAGAGGCGAATCGCCTGCTCTCCAAGATCACCGATGCTGGTCTGCAGGTCAGCTTTCAGGCCCCGGGTCAGACGAAGGCGGAAAAACCCATAAAGGGCCTTCAGGTTGAGACCTCGGACGAAGTGACTCCGCGGCCGTATGAGGACTACAGCAATCGGGAGCAGTTTCAGGTCGTCTTCGCCACTCGCATCGCCTTATCGAAGGTGCTCCTGCGGCGACGCGGGGCTGAGCCCCAGATGTTGGTCATCGATGAGGGGGTTGAAGTGCTGAATTTCGGGCAGGGTCATTGGCTGGGGGAGGCGATCAAGGCTGTCGAGGACGATTTTCCTCAGGTCCTGCTGATTCCCCGGACGGTGGAGCTGGAGAGCACGTGCCCGACGCGGATTCAGGTGACCAAGGGGGCGGATGGCTCGACGGTCCGGGTGTTGTAGCAGCAGACGACCCCACTGGGTTGGCGGAGGGCGAGATGGGTCGGGGGACGAAGAGAAGTGGGGGACGACAGGCAGGAGGGCTGGACCCGGCCGTCGGGGAGAGGGTCGAGGAAGGCCGAGGGTTGACGTGGATGACTGCAGAATGTATAATGCGCCCACCGCTGTCCGCTGCTGACACGATGGCCTTGGGAGCAGGAGGTAGAATTGGCCCTGAAAGGTAACCTCGGCGAGCTCAGCATGGCCCAGTTGCTCAATCTGATCAACCTGGCGCGGAAGACGGGCTCATTGATGGTGGATGAGAACGGCCGTCAGGTTGCTCTGTATTTTGAGGAAGGGAAGCTGGTCTATGCTGCGGTGGATGGAACCGGCAGTGCGTTGGCCGCGGCCCTGCGCGAGAGTGGGGCGATCACGGAGGGAAAAGCCCGGGCCATCGCCCTCAAGGCTGGTTCAAGAAGCGACGACGAGCTCAGTCTGCTGTTGGTCGACGGAGGCTACGTGAGCGAGGGTGAGATCCTTGGGAGCATGCGATCTTACGTCTTGGGTAGTATCTATCCACTCTTCGCGTGCTCGGACGCCTGGTTCGAGTTCGAGTCGGGACGGTCGACGGAGGAGGGGGTCATCAAGGTGCCCATTGAGGTGGAGGACGTCATCACGGAGGGCACCCGACTGCGGGAGGAGTGGGAGAGACTGGAGGAGGAGCTCCCGGATCTAGATATTTCGCTGGAGTTCCCCGAATTACCTCGCGCCGACCTCAGCAGGGTCGACTTCAGTGCTGACGAATGGGACGTGATCTCCTTCGTGAGCCCGCGCAACACCCTTCGGCAGATCGCGAGGCGCCACAACTTCAGTGAGCGTGAGATCCGGGAAGTCACGGCCGGCCTGCTGGAGGCGGGGGTGGTGAGGATCATCGAGCCCGAGGAACCCGCAGCCGCTGGGGAAGAGGAGTCGCCGGCCCCGGAACCCAACCTGATCCAGCGGATCATCGGTCGAATCCGCGGACGGTAGCGGGTGCGCTCGGCAGGACGATCATCAGCCTCGCTAAGAGGGGAGCGGCTGTCAGCCCGGGAAGAGTCCGGGAACGCTCCGCGACTTCGCCGGGGTCCTGTCGAGAGCTTACGGGTGGGTTATCCCGCGCTTGACCGTCATCCCTCCTCGGATGAGACTGCTTGGCCAAGCTGAGTGAGACGGGGCATCCTGCTCAGCGACGCGACCTTCAGCGCGCCGCCTGGGAGCCCCAGCATTTCTCCGCCTGCTGCTTGTGACGTGTTCCCCGCCAGGAGAACGTGCCTGGTGCCGGGCCTGGAGTTGGGGGTGCCGGGTCAGTTAAGGAATGATGGCGCTCCTGTCCAAGTCACTCCTCACGGGTTCTCTTGGTGTAGCGAGGGGCCACCTGAAACAAGTGGTGCGATCGCTCTCCGGTTGGAGCTGTGGATACTGGTCTCTGTGTGGCATATTATGACGATGATCCTAAGACTTTGTGGGGTTGATTTCGATGTGGTCCCGCTGTCGTTGGTGTGCGGGTGCGTCACCGCCCCACCGCTGTCGCGGGAGCAGGCTGATGCGCTGCGGGTGCGCGGTGGCTGCCGGGGGGCGGTTGGTCAGGACGGGTCACTTTGATGATGAGATGGGAGGACCCATCAGCAGACTTCGCTCTGGTGCTGCACCCAGTCGATGCTAAGCGAGATGTGGCGCGCAAGTACCCGCGTTTGGCCCGGATCCTGCCGGGAGCGGTGATAGAGCTCCTGACTCGTTTCTGGCCTCCTGTGGTGTTGTCACGCGTCAATGGAATCCATTCGGAGGCAACTGGCAGTAGCATCGACGGTTGGCTGCTTGCTTGTCCTCTCACGAACAGGCAGATGGCGGAGTTGCCGCCTCTTGCTGTCTACGACCGCATCGTGAGAGCCGGCAGGCTGGGTCAGACCCGGGGCGCTCGTATCCTGGGACTGGGAGGGATGGGTGGGATTCTGGCCGACCGAGGGGTTACGGTGGCGCAGCGGCTGAACATGCCGGTGACTAATGGAGACAGCCTTACCGTGGCCGCGGCTATCGCCGTTCTGAAGGGAGCGGCCGAGGACAGGGGGCTCTCGCTGAAGGACGCTACAGCGGCCGTGGTGGGTGCGTCGGGAGGGATCGGGCTGGCGTGTGCGGAGGTGCTGGCGCCGCAAGTGGCCCAGCTGATTGTGGTGGGTCGACGGGAGATCCGCGTGAGCCAGGCGAGAGCGGAGGCTGAAGCCGCTGGAGGGTCGAGAGTCCGGATGTCGACGGAGATGGATGCGGTTCTGAAGGCAGACATCATCGTGGCCGCCGCCAGCGGACCTCGCCCATTGCTGAAGTCCCATCATCTCAAACCGGGGGCCATTGTGTGCGACGTGGCCCGACCGCCGAATGTCTCCAGCGAGGTCGAGCGAGAGCGGGAAGATGTGATGCTGCTCGGGGGAGGGATGCTCCACGTTCCGGGACACGCTGATTTCGGGATTGACCTGGGGTTGCCGGCGGGGCTGGCCTACGCATGTATGGTGGAGGTAATGGTGTTGGCGTTGGAGGGACGATACGAGTCGTACTCGCTGGGTCGACGGATCCAGAGAGATAAGGTAGGCGAGATCGGTGAGCTGGCTCGGAAGCACGGCTTCAGAGTGTCGCCGAGGGTCAGCAGGAGAATCGGGTGAATCTGGGAGGGATCGGCGGTTGAATGCTCTACCCAGTCGTCCAGGAGGTGGTCACGGCTGCCATAGCATGGCGTAATCTCTCCCTTCGCCGGATGCTGGTCGTGGCGCGGAAGGAGTTCTACCATATCTTCCGGGACCTCCGTATTCTCTTCCTCGTCACGGTGGCTCCTGCCTTCCTACTGGTGATGCTGTCCTACGTTTTCGCCCTCGACGTGGAGCGGGTCTATCTGGGTGTGCAGAACTTGGATCACACACCGCTGTCCAGAGCGTTCGCCTCCCACGTGGCGGCTGAGCCCGACTTTGAGCTGGTCACCTGGCTGGATCCCGGCGAGGATACGGACCCCCTTTTCGTCCGCGGCGTCGTCGACATGGTGTTGGTCATCCCCCCTGGTTTTGCGGCTCGGGTCTTGGAAGGCGGACCCGCCCCGGTTCAGTGCGTCGTCGATGGAGTGGACGGTCTGGCTGCCAGCCGGATGATCGGCCTTCTTGAGAGCCGTGTGGCGGCCTTCACCGGTGAGCGAGTGTCGTCGAGGGCGCGGTTGGCGGGTACACCTGCAGCTGATGGGGAGGCCTTCGAGGTGAGCGATCGGGCCTGGTACAACGAGGCCCTGAAATCGCTGGTGAGCATGGTTCCTGGCCTTCTGGCAGTGGTTCTCAGCATGCCGGCTCTGGCTCTGGCCCTGGCTCTCGCCAGGGAGAAGGAGACCGGGTCTTTCGAGGGACTCATCGTCACCCCGGTGCGCGGCTCCGAGTACCTGACGGGCAAGCTGGTAACGTATGTGGTGAGCGGCTTGGCGAGCACTGTCCTGGCCTGGCTCGTGGCTACCCTGTGGTTCCGTGTCCCGTTTCGCGGAGATCTCGCCGCGTTGCTGCTGTTGACGGCGGGGTACCTGTTCGCCAGTATGGGAATCAGTATGCTGGTGGCCAGTTTCGCCCGCAATCAGCAGACGGCGATGTTTCTCGTCCTGATGGTCTTCTTCATACCGAGCTTCTTTCTCTCCGGGCTGATCCGTCCGGTGACAGACGAGCCCATTGGCCGAGCGGTGGCCCACATTCTACCGTCGACGCATTTCATCTTCATCTCGCGGGGGGTGTTCCTCAAAGGATTGGGGTTGCCAGCGTTACAGGGTTCGGCCCTGGGTCTGGTCGCCATCGGAGTGGCCTGCCTGGCCATCAGTCTCCGGTTGTTCGACAAGAAGATCCCCTGAACGGGGTGAGTCGGCACCGTCCCGTGACTAGCCGCTGTAGTCATCCTATCTACGATGCTGTCGCGAATTCGAAACCTGGTCTGGAAGGAGCTGATCCAGCTCCGGCGCGACTGGCTGATGACCGCGTTCATCCTGACGCTGCCGGTTCTCCAGCTGGTGCTTCTGGCGCGGGCAACGACGGAACCGATGGACAACCTGGGGGTTGCGGTCCTCAACCGCGATCATTCCCGGGCGAGCCGGCGACTGGTCACCACCCTGGGCAACCGGGAGGAGCTGCAGATCCTTCGTCATGCTGAGAGCCTGGAGGACGCGCGGCGTCTTCTGGATCGGGGTGAGGTGGTCCTGGGCGTGATCATCCCCGAGGGCTTCGCGCGCACCCTCGACCGACCTTTCGACACCGCCAGGATCCAGCTTATCGCTGATGGGAGCAATGATTTGATAGCCGACATCGCGCTGCGGGCTGGGCGGGCTGCCCTGGTTGCCTTCGCCAGGGAGGAAGCGGCAGCGATCTCGGGGGAGCGAGGGCCGGCTGTCGAGCTGCGGACGACAGTGCGGTACAATCCCACCTTCGACGTGGGGTATCTTACCGTGCCGGCGCAGGTGGGCTTCATCGTCTACCAGGTGACTCTGGTGATTGCCTCCATCGGCATCGCGCGGGAAAGGGAGTTGGGGACACTGGAACAGCTCATCGTCATGCCGTTGTCCAGGTTTGAACTGGTCATTGGCAAAGCCATCCCGGCCGTGATCTTCGGCATGCTGAACTTCCTTCTGATGCTGGGCGTCGCTGTGTTCGGGTTCGGGATCCCCATGCGGGGGTCATTGGTGCTGTTGCTGGGGATCACGCTGGTCTTCGTGACTGTCCAGATCGGATATGGGATGCTGATCTCGGGGATTGCCCGTACGCAGCAGCAAGCCATCCTGCTGGTGTTTGTTCTGGCGATGGTGGACATGGCCTTCTCGGGGTACCTGGTGCCTGTGGAGAATCTGCCCCCGCTGATGAGCAGGGTCGCTCAGATCGTGCCCCTGCAGCACTATCTGAACGTGATGCGGGCCGTGATGCTGCGCGGCGCTGGACTGGAAGCCCTATGGCAGCGGGTGGCTGCAATAGCAGTGATGGGTGCGGTGGTCACGACGGTGGCGGTCCGCACCTTGAGTCGGGCCCTGGAGTAGAAAGCCAGCGCGGTAGCAGCGGGTCCGCGAGGGAAGAGGCTGTCAGGACCAGAGGTGGGTGTACTTGAGGCCGCTCCCGGTGATGAAAAGCACAACCGTCTCGTCGGGTCGAATCCACCCATCTCGATAGAGCTGCTGGAACGCTGTCAGGGTTGCCGCGCCCTCCGGACAGGTGAAGATCCCCTCGGTAGCACCGAGGCGCTCGGCGGCCCCGCGGAGAGTGTCGTCGGGCACCGTCAGGGCTGTGCCGCCGCTCTCGTACAGGGTGCGGAGGATGAGAAAATCGCCGACGGCGGCCGGCACGCGCAACCCATCGGCGATGGTTGAGGGATTCTCCCAGGGTTCGGCGAACGACTTCCCCGCGCGGAATGCGCGTACCATCGGCGCACAGCCCTCTGGCTGGACCGTTACCATGCGCGGTCGCTCCGGGCCGATCCAACCCAGCGTCTCCATCTCGGCAAACGCTTTCCACATACCGATGAGGCCCGTCCCCCCGCCCGTTGGATAGAGGATGACGTCAGGCAGTGCCCAATCCATCTGCTCCGCCAGCTCATAGCCCATAGTCTTCTTCCCCTCCAGCCGGTATGGCTCCTTCAGCGTGGACATATCGAACCAACCGAACTCTCGCACGTGTTCGGAGGCCAGCCGGCCACAATCCGTGATCACGCCATCGACCAGGGTGACGGCGGCACCCAAAGCGCGACACTCAGCGAGGAACGCGGATGGGACATCTCGGGGCATATAGACGTGGGCCTCCATGCCAGCTCGGGCAGCATAGGCGCTCATCGCGCCGGCAGCGTTCCCAGCCGAGGGTATGGAGACAGCGCCGACACCGAGTTCGTCGGCGCGGGAGACCGCCACCGAAAGGCCCCTCGCCTTGAAGGAACCGGTCGGGTTCAGTCCCTCATCCTTGACGAAGAGATTATCGAAGCCCAAGGCGGCGCCGAGGCGAGACGCGTGGATCAGGGGTGTCCAACCCTCGCCCAACGTCATCAGATGGCGCGGATCCCGGACCGGCAAGAGGGGCGAGTAGCGCCAGAGGGTCGGGTCGCCTCGAGCTATCGAGGACCGACTGAGTCGCTCTCGTGCTGCCTGCAGATCGTAGCGCGCCATGAGAGGCCGGGCGCACTGGGGACAGAGGTTCCACAACTGATCGGGATCGTAGTGCTCGCCACATAGGGCGCATTCGAGATGGCATAAGAAATTCATCGGAACTCCTTCACAGCGGCTGGTCCAGCGTGGCCAGGGCCTGGTCCAGATCCCGTATCAGATCCTCAACGTCCTCTATGCCGACAGACAAGCGTACCAGGCCCTCGCTGATGCCGATCCGGCCGCGCTCCTCGGGGGTCAGAGATCGATGGGAGGAGTGGGCCGGGACCATGCACAGCGTGTACACGTCCCCCAGGCTGGTGGCTGGCACGCAGAGGTCGAGGGCCTCAACAAAGCGGAACGCCTCTTCCTGCCCGGCCGCGGCGATCTCGAAAGACATCATCCCGCCGAACCCGCCTTCTCCGAAGAGGTCTTTCGCCCGCCGGTGGTGGGGGTGCGACGGGAGGCCCGGGTAGATCACTCGGTCGACGCGACGGTGGCCCTGCAGCCACTGTGCAAGGTGCAGGGCGTTCTGGCAATGCTGCCGCATGCGGAGGGAGAGGGTGCGGATGCCGCGCAGCGCCAGCCACGCTTCCTGGGGCCCCAGGTTGGCACCGGTCATCTTCAGGAGCTCGTGCAGCTCGGTGTGCAATTCCTCCGAGGTCACCACGATGCCACCCAGCACGTCTCCGTGGCCGGCCAGGTACTTGGTGGCGCTGTGGATCACGAGGTCGGCCCCCACCTCCAGCGGACGGACCAGGTGGGGCGTGGCAAAGGTGCTGTCTACCAGGCAGGCAGCCCCATGGCGATGGGCGATCTCGGCCAAAGCACGCAGGTCAGCCACCTTGAGGAGCGGGTTGGAGATGGTCTCCACCAGGAGAGCTACCGGGTGCAGCGCGGCACATGCGGCCTCCACGGCTTCCAGGTCATCTGCATCCACGAAGCGGGGCGTCACGCCCTGAGTGGTCATCAGGTCGCTCAGCAAGCTGAACGTGGCGCCATAGATGTCCTGAGCAGCGACGACGGTCGAGCCGGAGCGGGCCCCCACAGCCAGCAGAGCGACGTGTACGGCGGCCATACCGGAGGCGAAGGCCAGCGCCGTCTCTCCGCCTTCCAGGGCGGCCACGGCATCCTCAAACGCGGTGACCGTCGGGTTTCCGTAGCGCCCATACACGTAACCCTCGCGGGTGCCGGCGAAGACCTGATCCAGCTCCTCCATGGTCGGGTAACGGTAGGTGACCGACGGATGAATGGGCGTGACGGTGGGGGTGAACTCGGGCGTTGCGGGTGCCCTTCCGGCGTGGACGGCCCGAGTTGCCAGCTGCCAGTTCGGATGTCGTTTCATTGTAACCTCCCAATAGGGGGGCGAGAGCCGCGCCCATAGAGTGGCCTCGAGGTCACCCCAGCGCTACCCGCCGTTCCCAACTCGCCGCCAGTGTAGCCATCGCATGCCCGCCAGCGCACGGGGTATGGCGACACTGTATAACCAGTAGAGGACACGGTGGGAGGGGTAGTCCCAGGCACCGAGCCGCTCCACGAACTCTCCGCCGAAGCCGATCTTGAAGCGATAGACGCCCCACATCGGGTCGGACTCCTCGAGTTCATCCGGCGCGCCCCACATATCGTACACGGTACAGCCCCGCTCCTTGGCCCACTTCATCGCCTCCCACTGGAGCAGGTTGTTGGGCATGTCGTCGAGGTGCTCGCTGTAGGAGGCCCCGTGTAGGTAGTAGGCGCGCCGGGCGAAGCGGTAGATGACCACCATGGCCGCCGGCCGGTCCTCCACCTCAGCGATGAGGGGCTGGGCAAGCCCAGCCTGAGTGAAGGAGCTCCAGACATCACGATAGTAGTCCCAGGGGCGGATAACAAAGCCCCCTCGCATGGCCGTGTCCTGGTACATGTCGTAGAGCAGGGGGAGATCCTGCAGGGTGCCGCTGCGCACAGTCACGCCTCGACGCTTGGCCAGGCGTACATTGTAGCGCCACTTCGGCTTCATTCCCATGAGCAACTCCTCCAGGCTGCTCGTGAGGTCGATGAGGATGGTGTTGCGGAACTGGATCTCCTCCTCCGAGCGACGCCATCCTCGCTTCCGAACGGTGTCGACGACGTCTCTCCCCACATCACCGTGTCGACCTACGTCGGGATCGATCTTGATGAACGGCGCCCGAGCTCGGCGTGCCATCGTCTCGAGATGTCCCAGAACGGTCTCCAGGACCCGCCGGTTCGCGTAGTCCAGGACAGGGCCCTTGGGTACGTACATGATGCGGACCGGTAAGGGGCCGAGGCGGCGTGTCAGCACCGCAGCGGCGGCCCGGGGCGAGTTCGTCCCGCTGTCGACCCACAGATAGCGCGCGGCGTGCCACTGGCGCCGGGACTTGAACGCACCCCACTCCCACGTCTGGAGGAGGTGTGGATTTGGCAATCGGATCAGCGCCCGGTTCCACTCTGCCTTCTCCGTCGACTGCACCAGGCGGAGGTTCACTAATCCGTGCTCCTGATCCTTCCTCTGAGGGCGAGAGCCCACTCGTACAGCCGGTAGCGCACCGGGGACAGAACTCGATCCCAGGCGCCAACGGTGCGCACGAGATCGCCTCCGAAGCCACGCTTGAAGCGGTAGACGCCCCACAGCCCGTCGCTCCGCTCCGTGAACTGGTCCTCCAGGGTGTCGCGGTCCTGGTCGGGGATGCCCCAGAGATCGTAGGTCTCACACTGGAGGGACTTCGCCCAGCGTATCGCCTCCCATTGGAGCAGATAGGTAGGCATTCGATCCCGGTGGGCGGTACTTGAAGCGCCATAGAAGTACCAGGATCTTGGAGGAAGGGCAAAGACCATCAGACCGGCCACCGCCTGTCCGTCCACCTCGGCCAGCAGGAGTTGGACCCAGCCCTGCGGTGCAAACAGTTGATGGGCGCTCTCGTAATAGGCGGGCGGATGGATCCCGAAGTCGGCGCGATCGGCCGTGGCATCCAGCAGGGCGTTGAAGGTGGAGACGTCCTTGTTGCCGCCCTGTCGAACAGAGACGCCTTTCCGGCCGGCGAGCCGGATGTTGTATCGCGTCTTCGACTTCATGGCCATCAGAATGTCGTCTTCATCACCCGAGATATCGACGACCAGGGTTCTTCGCGGCTGCACCGCCCCCAGGGGCGCAGGACGGAACCCAAGCGAGCGAAGTCTCTCGCGGTGCTGAGGTTTGTCGGGCAGGTTGGGCTCCACGGTAACGGCCATGGCGCCGCAAGATCGGGCAACGCGCTCCAGAGTGTCCATTACGGCCTCAACCAGCGCTTCGTCGCCCCAGTCAACCACCGGGCCCTTGGGCACGTAAGCGAGGCGGCCGAGGCTGGCTGGTAGGCGGCGGATCAGAACCTGGGCTCCGGCCCGCAGGGTGCCGTGACGGGTCAGCCCCACGCGCTCGGCTTGCCACCCATACTCGGACTTGAGGCTGCCCCACAGACTCGTCTGGAGGACGTGCCCGTCGGCGCGATGGGCCACGAATCGATCCCACGGGTCTGGTTGCGGATTGGTGATCTCAAGGCCGGTACCTCGTGCGATGAGTGGTTGGTCATTGATGTTCACGATCACTCCTTCGGTTGCGCCACGACGAGCAGGCCCCCGCCCTTAGCCCCCGGGTCCACTTCCGTGTCGTAGTATGGCCGCCAACGTCGTCCGAGATAGGCGACGACGAGTCGCTGCAGAACTTTTTGATATCCAAGAGGCCGGAAGCGGGGCGAGACAAGGGCTCGCCAAACCCAACCTGTCAGCCGGCACGGGTGTCCGCTGCCAGCCCAGTGTCTGTCTACCCGGTCCCAGAAGCGCTCCACATCCGAGGCCATGTAGTATTCGGCGCGCTGCAGAGCCATGCCGGCGTCTGATAGGAGGGCCGCCCACTCCTGCGGCGTATAGTAGTGGTGGTGCTCTAACCGCGCATCAGTGGCCGAAACGTAAGCCTCGGCCCCTCGGGGGTCGCCCGCGGCTATCCGAAGCGCATACCCATCGAGCATCTCTGGAAAGGCGTCAGAGGGCACGGTAAAGACGAACTGACCTGCCGGTCGCAGTACTCGCGAGACCTCGTGCAGGACAGGTGTCACGTCCGGGATATGCTCCAGCACCGAATTGCTGAAGATTGTGGAGAAAGAGCCATCAGCATAGGGCAGAGCGTCACCGATGCCCTGATCGACGTGACGGTAGACGCCCAGAGCGGCCGCGTGACGGAGTTGTTCCAGCCAGGGATCGAGACCCACGTCCGCCTGGCGTTCGGTACCGAACGCTATCCGACCGATCAGGCCATCGCCGCAACCTAAGTCAAGGAGAGGCCTTGCGTACTCCAGTTCACCGACGGCCCGAAGTTCAATGGCTCTCCATAGCGCCACCGAGGGGGCGAACCAGTAGGCGTCCAGCAGTTGAACGAGATAGTTTCGCGTCATCTCTCCCTTTTAGCGGTCAGCAACAGGGGAGTATACCGCGCTGGGTGAGAGGTGTCAAAGCTGACGTCGAAGG
>SKQX01000119.1 GCA_007118795.1 Thermoflexales bacterium
AGAGGTCAAGATGCTCGAGGCTTTTTTTGACACCTCCAACTCCATAGCGAGCCGGCCGATCATCTGCTCCAACTCGGCAATTAGCCGGTGAGGAACAGCACTCGAACAAGCTTGGGCTTGTCACTCACACAGAAGCAGGCGCCTATGTGGCGAGGCACGGTATCGGAGGGGTCCGCCAGCGGGAACGTCAGGAGTCTTCTGTCGGAGTCGCGTACAAAGGGCCGGACACCGTCCGGCCCTTTGTGGATTCTCACGGCGTTTCAGTCGACGAATCCGATATCCTTGAGAGGCCAGTAGGAGATCCAGGCGTGTCCCACGATGTCCTCAATCGGGACAGGCCCCAGGGTGCGCGAGTCGTTGGAGGCGCCACGGTTGTCACCCAGGAGGAATACGTGGAGCGGCGGTATGGTCCGAGGCCCGTACCGGCCCATGCTCGGCTTCACCGTCCAAGGCTCTTCGAGCAAGTCGCCATTGATATAGACGCGTCCATCCCTCACCTCAATCGTCTCACCTGGTAAGCCTAGGACGCGCTTGATCAACATGTCGCTTTGAGCCTCGGAGTTAACGACTACAATGTCCCCTCGGCGTGGACCGTGGAAGCGGTACGTGACTTTCTCAATCACGACCCGCTGCGAGCTCTGCAGCGTTGGTTCCATGCTCTGGCCCAGAACCTGAGTCGCTTGAGCCAGGAAGAGGTTGATGAACAAAGCGATGACGACCGCCGGTATGACGGTTTCACCGATCTCCCGCACTGCGCGGAACAGCCAGCCGAGTGCTCGCGACGCTGGATGTCTCCGTACCGGAGTCTCCTCCACCTCTGATTCACGACTGATCTCTTCCACGAGTCTCTGCCGGCCTTCTAGCGACACCCCCTGTTAGCGTCGGCTTCGTCCACCGCTTGGCCTGTCGGCCGCACGAGCCTCCTCCGGTGTCCAACCCTCCAGCACTGCCTGTCGCGAAAGGCGGATCTTGCCCTCTCGGTCGATATTGGTCACCATCACCATGATCTCGTCACCAACGTTGACCACATCCTCCACATTCTCGACATACTCGTCAGAGAGCTGCGATATGTGCACCATTCCATCAGTCTTGGGTAGGATTTCGACAAACGCGCCAAAGTTGGTGATCCGAGCGACACGCCCGGTGTAAATCTGCCCAACCTCGGGCTCCTCCGTGAGAGCTTGGATCATCGCCAGTGCCTTTTCCGCGCATGGGCCACTGGTCGCCGCGACGTAGATGGTTCCGTCGTCCTCAATGTCCACATCGACGTCGCATTCCTCCTCAATGGAGCGAACGGTCTCACCGCCAGAACCGATCACTGCCCCTAGCTTCTTGGGATCGACTTGGATGATCGTCATCCGCGGTGCGTAAGCTGAGAGATCCTCTCGCGGCTCAGCAATCGTCTCGCCCATCACATCGAGGATCTGCAGCCGGGCCTCGCGGGCCTGTCCCAACGCCTGTTCCAGGAGCCCGTATGAGATTCCCCCGATCTTGATGTCCATCTGCAGCGCTGTGACCCCTTCGCGCGTCCCCGCAACCTTGAAATCCATGTCACCGATGTGGTCTTCCAACCCCTGGATATCTGTGAGGATCTGGTAGTCCGCACCGTCCTTCATCATACCCATGGCAATCCCGGCGACCGGCGCTTTGATCGGGACACCGGCGTCCATCAAAGCCAGGGTACTGCCGCAGACGCTCGCCATCGATGTCGACCCGTTGGAACTAAGCACGTCGCTTACGACACGCATGGTATAGGCGAACTCGTCCTCATCGGGGAGCATCGGACGCAGCGCTCGCTCACCCAGAACCCCGTGTCCGATCTCCCGACGTTTGGGGCCGCGCAGCGGCCAGGTCTCGCCGGTCGAGTAGGGGGGGAAGTTGTAGTGGTGCATGTACCGCTTCTTCTCCCGGGGCGAGAGGTCATCGATCATCTGCTCCTCTCGCGGTGTCCCCAGCGTGGCGACCGAGAGTACCTGGGTCTCACCCCGCGCAAAGAGCCCCGACCCGTGGGCTCGAGGTAGCAACCCCACCTCGGCCGACAGGGATCGTATCTCCTCGGGTCGGCGCCCGTCGGCCCGTACACCCTCGTGAATCGTCCGCCGGCGGATGATATCGCGCATCACCTCGCTTAGGGCTTCTTTGACGGTGTCCGTGTCCCACGCGTCCTCTAGTTCGGCGACCAACTCGTTCTCAAGCTCGCGCACACCGGTGTCCCGACTCTCCTTGTCGGCGGCTTCATAGACCGCTTCTTCGACTCTACTAGCTGCTTTCTCTCGCACGGTCTCGACCAGTTCATCAGGCACGACGCCGTAGAGTTGGTACTCTCGCTTTTGTTTTCCCACAGCTTCGCGCATCTCTCGCTGTGTCCGGATTGTCTCTTGGATAGCATCGAATCCAGCACGAAGCGCCTCCACCAGGATGTGCTCTTCCAGGCTCTCAGCGCTAGCTTCGACCATCAGTATGGCGTCGCCCGTGCCAGCCAAACTCAGGTCCAGCTGGCTATCCTCCATCTGGGGAAGGGTTGGGTTGATGACTAGCTGACCGTCAACGTACCCGACTCGAGCTGCCCCGACGGGCCCCCCAAAAGGAACGTCTGAGATGGTCAAGGCTGCCGACGCGCCCAGGATGGAGAGAGTGTCTGGTTGGTGCTGCTCATCTTGGGAGAGAGGCGTGATGATGATCTGTACATCATTGCGCATCTTCTTGGGGAAGAGCGGACGAAGGGGCCGATCGGTCAATCGAGCGATCAGCGTCGCGGACTCGGGTGGTCGCCCTTCCCGGCGGAAGAAAGACCCGGGAATCCGACCCGCCGCGTAAAGCCGCTCCTCGAAGTCAACGGTCAACGGGAAGAAGCTTATTCCCGGCCGGACGTTCCGGGACATCGTTGCTGTGACCAGCAACTTGGTGTCTCCGGACGTTACCATCACTGCACCACCTGCCAGCGGGGCGAGCCGACCTGTCTCTAACGTGATCTGATGCTCTCCCAGCTTCGTGGTGAACGTGTGACTACTCACTTGTGTACCTCCATATCTGCAACCAGACGCGCGGGTACAGGGACTGGGGGGTGGGTCGTAGCTCTAGGCTCACTACGCGCCACTCCCCAATTCCTGGCCCTGCCTCTGGTCCGGTTTATCTGACATCCGAAACGAGCGGGTGAAGACGACGCGTAGATCCACTCGTCTGGCTCACTAATCGGTGGAACTACCTGCGCAGCCCCAGTCGCTTGATGATCTCCTTATAGCGATCAGGATCCTCGCGACTGAGATAGGTGAGATGACGACGTCGCTGGCCCACCATCTTGATCAGGCCACGACGTGAATGCTCATCATGCTTGTGATCTTTGAGGTGTTCCGTCAACTGACTGATCCGTGTGGTTAGCAGCGCAATCTGAACTTCCGGTGATCCTGTGTCGTCCGGCGCGCGTCCGTACTCCCCGATTATCGCTTCCTTTTCGCCTTTGCTCAGCGGCACCATGCCCTCCTTGTATACCTCTGTCTGGACATCGCCAGAATTCTACCACGAATTGGGTCGCCACGCAAGATCTCGGAGAGCAGTAGCTTGGATGTCTCACAACGCCTGTTTGTAGACCCAACCAAATCGCGGTAGAATCCACCGCTTGTCCCGGCATCGAAGTGCTCGCCGCTCGAAAGCGTTATCCTCAGGAGGACAGACCATGGGGGATGCGGGTTGAGAGAAACCGATCGCGACCTGCTGCCTGACGGGGTGGAGGTTGCCCAGGCGGCTACCATCGTTGCCGTAGGTAACGTAACCAGCCGATTCTTGGGACTGGTGCGCGAGATCGTCAAGGCCGACTTGTTCGGTGCTGGTGGGCACGTCAGCGCTTTGGACACCGCTATGGTGCTTCCCAGGATGATTTTCACCTTGGTGGCGGGCGGCATGATCAACTCGGCGCTGATACCCGTCCTCTCCGATTACGCTGCTCCCCGGAGCCGAACTGAGCTTTGGCAATTGCTCAGCATTCTTCTAAGTGTGGTGACCGTGGCGGTGACGGGACTGGTGGTCCTGGGCGGGGTGTTTGCCCCGCAGTTGGTCTGGTTGTCGGCTGCGGGCTTGCCGCTGGCCGATCAGCAGTTGGCTGCAAGGCTGCTCCGGATCATGCTGCCCGGAGTGTTGTTCATGAGCTTGGCCAGCCTTCTGTCAGGCGCTCTCTACGCGCTCAACCGCTTTGCATTCCCCGCCCTAACGGCTGCGGTTTTCAACCTTGCCCTGGTCACGGTTGCGCTAACGCTAGGGCGTGAGTGGGGTGTCTACAGCATGGCGGTGGGGCTGGTGGCTGGGGCATTCCTGCAGGTCGTCTTCCAGCTGCCCGCGCTCCGCGATGCTCGCCTTCGGCCGCTGTTCGATCTCCAACATCCGGCTCTCCGTCGCATAGGGCGGCTGTATCTGCCTATTTTGGCTGGACTCGCAGTAGACAAGCTGGCTGAACTTCTCAGCTACCGGTTGGCTTCGCATACCGGTCCTTCCTCGCCTGCTTGGATGACGTACTCCGCCACCATTATCCAGTTCCCCTTGGGGCTAGTCGGCACAGCAATCTCTATCGCCCTTCTGCCTACTCTCTCGCGCCACGTCAATCGGGGAGAACCTGAGCGGTTCCGCGCGACGCTATCTCAGGGCTTGCGTCTGGTCATCGCCCTCACGGTGCCGGCAACGTTTGGCCTTTGGGTGCTCTCAACGCCGCTCGTTCGACTCGTCTTCGAGCACGGGGATTTCACAGCGGTCGACACGATTGCCACGGCAGCAGCCCTGCGGTTCCACCTTCTTGGACTCACCTTCGCTGCTGTTGACCAGCCTCTTATCTTCTCCTTCTACGCTCGGAAGGACACCTGGACCCCAGCCCTGGTTGGGGTTGCTACAGTCTTCTTCTACGCGGTTCTCGCCCTGGCCCCGGTCGTTTTCGTGCCTCTGACCCTGAATTGGCTCATATTCGCGAATTCTGTCAAGTGGGCTGCCCACGCGTTGATCATGCTCTTTCTGCTGCGTCGGCAGACTGGGGGGCTACAGGACCGGCGTCTCCCGAAGACTGTGCTTACGGCTGTGCTTCTGTCCCTTCTGATGGCGGTCGTGGTCCGTTTCAGTCTCTCGGGCATGCAGCGCATTGTACCAACGGGGACGTTCGGTGAACTGCTCCTGGTCGCGGTTCCGGGCTTAGTGGGTCTTGGTGTGTATGGTGTGCTGGCCACTCTACTCGGAATGGATGAGATTCGTTTGCTAACCGGGGTGATCGGTCGGCAAGGCCAAGCTTGATGTATCTGCGCACGCCAGTCGCAATCCCATCCCTCTTCCCTTGCGCGTTGCAGGTGAGCTGGGAGCCCGACATGGTTTCCGTGCGCAGGCTGTATCGAGCTGGATCCGCGGCTTGACCCCGTTCTTGTGCGATGCTAGAATGGTTCCATCTGGCTGGGGACGTGACATGCTCGTCCCCGATCTGGTTGGATCGTGCGGCCGTCCCTAGCTCGTCTCTTGACCGAAGACAGGAGCGTCCAGAATCATCGTTGACTTGGGCTTGGGGGACGGCCGGGGTCGATAGGAAGATCGCTGGCGGGATTCGATTGCCTACTGCTACCTTGCTTCAACGCGCTCACCTTCGGTAGGACTCGAATGTGTTACTCTTCTGTGTTTGGCATCTTGAGCACCGTGACGCCGAATAGCCTACAGGGGTGTCCGCTCGGAGAGGAATCCCGACCGCTCATCCTGCGTCCTGCGCACGATTCCTGAGACAAGGGGACGTACCGACTCACAGTGGAACGGAGGCATACTATGGATCTAAACTTGGATCTGGATCGTAACGTACCTGTGTTGGATTGGGAGCCGCACTTGTCCTCGCGAACTGCCGGCATGGGAAGCTCCGCTATTCGCGAGTTGCTGAAGCTCACTCAGCAGCCGGACATCATCTCCTTTGCTGGGGGGCTCCCCGCTCCCGATTTCTTCCCGCTTCGCGAGGTGGAGGAGGCCTGTCGCTACATCGTTCGCGAGGATGGTAGGCAGGCCCTTCAATACAGTGCCACCGAAGGGCACGGTCCGCTAAAGGAATACCTCGCCGAGTCAATGCGCGGGTACGGCGTTCCTGCCAAAGCGCACAATGTGCTGTTGACGAACGGATCTCAACAGGCCCTAGATCTTATCGGGAAGATATTCATCGATCCCGGTGACTATGTCCTGACCAGTCGTCCCACCTATCTGGGAGCTATCCAAGCTTGGAATGCGTATGAGGCTCGCTACCATACGGTGAGGCTGGATGACGACGGAATGGTGGCAGATGAGATAGAGCATGCCTATCAGAAAGCATTGGACGATTCAGGCAGACCACCGAAGTTCATCTACGTCCTTCCAAACTTCCATAACCCTGCTGGAACCACGCTCGTGCAGGAGCGGCGCGAGCAGCTGGCTGAGGTGGCCACGGAGCTCAGTCTTCCTGTCGTCGAGGATGACCCGTATGGACAGTTGCGCTACGAAGGAGAGGATCTTCCCCCTATATGCACGTACGTCCCTGAGCGGACGATCTACTTGGGCACGTTTTCCAAGATTCTGGCCCCTGGTCTACGTCTCGGATGGATCGTATGCCCGGAGATCTTGATGGGCCGGTTCGTGCAAGCCAAGCAAGGAGCGGATCTCCATACGGGAACCTTCGTCCAATACGTCGCCAACGATATCTGTCAACGGGGCTTCCTCAAACAGCACGTGAAGGAGCTGCGCGAGGTGTACAAGGTGCGGCGGGATACGATGCTGGACGCGCTGACCGAGTTCTGGCCGGATGTATGCAGTTGGACCCGTCCCCAGGGCGGGTTGTTCCTCTGGGCGCAGGTACCCCAGGCGATCGACACGCGAGATCTTCTGGAACAGGCGTTGGAGGAGAAGGTGGCCTACGTACCCGGCGTTCCTTTCTACCCCAACGAGGACGGAGGGTACGATGCCATGCGACTCAACTTTTCCTACTCCTCGCCCGAGACCATTGTAGAGGGGATCCGGCGCCTAGGGCGGGCCTTGAAGAAGGCTCTCGACCAGGTTTAGTCAAGCCGGTTAGAAACTCGGGGCAGGGAGCCGCGATAGGGCCGTCTTCCTGCTCCTACTCCTTTTTTTCCCGGAAGTCCTGTCCCCTGGAGAGGCTCACAAACTGTAGAGTGTCTCCGGTGCGGTTCGGCTGCAAGGCATAGGCAGCACAAGCGCGCGTGAGCGAGGCGGACCGTCCCGTCGGTATACCCGCGCGCTGGGTCTCGGGGTGCCGACGGCTCCCCAGCACCTTGCCGCGGCCTATATGTCAGGTATACTACCGTTCACTGGACGCCAGATAGCGGGCAACAACGTGGAAGAATCGAAACCACTGCGGTCATTGAGCGACTTTCGGCCCACCCTTATCCGGTCCAAGCTGCTGGTACCTACACCTGCGGGCCTCCTCCATCGGCAGCGCTTGTGTCACGCGCTAGAGAAAGGTCTTGAGCGCAAGCTGACGCTGGTCTCGGCGGCGGCCGGGTATGGTAAGACGTCGGCCCTCGTCGATTTCGCCCAGAACACCTCGGCGCGAGTGTGTTGGTATACAGCCGATGAGCGCGACCGTGACATCAACCTCTTCGTGCGTTACCTGGTCGGGGCTGTTGCTGAGCGGTTCGATGGCTTTGGTTATCAGACCCGACGGGCGCTGACCGCGCAAGGAGACCATCTCTTCCGGGAGCCCACGGCGATCGTGGGCGACGTGGTGAACGAGATGCTAGACCTCAACCAGGATTTCGCCCTTGTGCTCGACAACTTCGAGGTGTTGGCTGGGGCCCTGGGCGTCCAGGAGTTCACGCGCCGCTTAGTCGAGGTACTTCCGCCCAATTGCCATCTGATGATCGGTAGCCGCGTGCTGCCCGATGTACCCGTCACGCAGCTGGTTGCCAGGAGCCAACTCGTGGGTCTGACGGAGCAAGATCTCCGCTTCGAACCTGAGGAAATCCGTGAGCTTCTCCGACATTGGCAGGTTGATATCTCCGACGGCCGTGCCAGAGCCATCGCCGCCAGGACCGAGGGATGGGTTACCGGGGTACTGCTGATCCTCGACCTTCTCCGCGAGGATGCCGCGTTGGTGCTTCGGCAGGCTGAAAAGGCCACCTCCCATACGTATGCCTACCTGGCGTCTGAGGTGCTCGATCGCCAGCCACCGGATGTACGCTGGTTCCTGCATACGTCTTCAGTCCTACGCGAGATGTCGGCGCACCTTTGCCGCGCTGTGCTGAGCATCGATCGGCCAGCCGTCCTCCTGGCCGATGTCGAGCGGCGGAACCTCTTCTTGACCAGGTTCGGCGATGGTGACGCGGCGAGCTATCGCTACCACAACCTCTTCCGCAGCTTCCTGCAGGAGCGATTGTACCAGCGGGAGCCCGCTCGGCATGCCGATCTCCACCGTCGTGCCGGCGCGTGGTTCCAGAGGGAGCACAACGTCGAGGAGGCCGTCTACCATTACCTTACGGCGGAGGCCTTTACGGAGGCGACGGCATTGATGGAACAAGTGGCCATGGAGTGGTTCACTCGGGGCCGGGTTGAGACGGTGTTGGACTGGGGGAGAGCTCTGCCTCCCGAAGCCCGGGGCCGCGCCCCATGGCTTTCTCTCTACCAGAGCAGGGCGCTCACCGACCGGTACGAGTACGACGCCGCGCGCGAGGCCTTGGCCTTCGCGGAAACTGGTTTCGCGGAGCAAGGAGATAGCGCTCGTCTGGCACGTGTCTACGATCAACGGGCGGCCCTGGCGCTGTTCGAAGGTCGCTACGAGGACACCATCTCCCAGGCCGCTCGAGCCCTGGATGTATTAAAGCCGGAGGAGATACGGGAGCGTGCTGGCGCCAGACGACTGATCGGTCGGGCCTACGTCGGGCAGGGCCGCGTGACTGAGGGAACCTGCGAACTCGAGACTGCTCTGGAGCTCTTCCGCGAGGTGGACAGCCCCTACGACGTGTTGAATGTATTGCAGGATCTGGCCTTAGCGGCTAGCTCCCAGGGCCGTTATGACCAGGCGGTGGGCTGCCTCACGGAGGCTTTGCCTCTGGCCCGCCGGTTGGGTTCGCCACCTCAGCTAGCCAATGTTCTCAACAGTCTGGGTTGGATCCACGACGTCCTGGGGGAGTTACCAGAAGCTCTGAAGCGCTATGAGGAGGGCCTCGCTGCCGCGCGACACGGGGGGGACCTTCGGAGCCAGGCGAACATCGCTGAAGGAATGGCGACCGTATACCGAAACCTGGGGGACTGTCAGCGGGCCGAGTTCTTCTACGACGTCGCTTGGCGGATCGCGTCTGAGGGCAGACCGGTCCTCGCCGTCCTGATCCTGGCAGCGCGGGCCGATATGTACCGCTGGCAGGGAGATGGCGAGCGGGCGTTACGCCTGGTAGAGCAGGCCTGCGCGTTAGCCGAAGAGAAGGCACTGGACATCCAACAGTCTGGCCTGCTACGTTTGTCCAGGGGGATGGCATTGGCGGAGGCCGGTCAGCTCGATCGAGGACTGGCGCTTCTTTCGGACGGCGTGGCCTTCCTAGAGGACCAGGGAGCCCGAGGTGAGCTGGCCCGCGGATGCTTCCTCAAGGCCAAGGCACATTGGCTGGCCGGGGACGTGCCCAGGGCCGTGGAAGCGTTGCGCCGGACGCTGTCTCTGGCGCAGGAGATAGGGACTGCGCAGTTCGCCGTTGTAGAGGGCCAATACGCAACAGAGCTCCTTGAGCTCGGCGTTGCCCAGGGCCTCGCATCGTGCCGGCGCGTCATGGAGCAAGTGGAGGGCTTGAGGGCTTTGGCCGCGGAGCTGGTTGAGGGTCGCTTGGAGGAGAGGGACGCGACCCCCAAGCCCCTAGAGATCTATGCCCTGGGCGAGGGGCGGGTGGTCCGTGATGGGCGCCCGGTGTCCTCCAGCGAGTGGCGCGCGGCCATGGCCAAAGAGCTCTTCTTCTACATCCTCCTTCACGGTCCTGTCGAGCGGGATGCCATCGGTCTGGTCTTCTGGCCGGACCTCCCGGCGGCGAAAGTCACCAGCAACTTCCACAGTACCCTATACCGCGTGCGTCGGGCAGTGGGGGGCGACGCGGTGGTGGTCAGAGATGGCAAGTATGGCCTCGGCGTGGGCTACTGGTTCGATGTCGAAGAGTTCGAGTCGTTGGTTGAACGGGCGCGCCTCCTGCCCCCCTCTGACTATCAGGCGCAAGAGCTGTGGCACCGGGCTCTGGAGCTATATCGGGATGATTTCCTTCCCGAGGTGGAGCGCGGCTGGTGCGTCCCCCGGCGCGAGCGGCTGCGCGAGCAGTACATCGAGGCCCTTGTTGAGGCTGCGCGTTGCCATGAGACGCGCGGGGCCTTCGAGGAGGCGGTAGTTCGCTACCGGCGGGCGCTGGAGGAGGATGAGCTGCGGGAAGATGTTCATCGGTGCATCATGCGGGCGTACGCAGAGCTGGGTCGGCGCTCGGATGCTTTGGGTCAGTACGATAGCTGTCGGGAGATTCTCAGACGCGAGCTGGGCGTAGAGCCCTCGGCCAAAACTCGAGAGCTCTATCACCAGGTCTCTGGGGTAGGCCGGGGCTAGACCGGCCGCGTTTCGGCCTGATAGCTCAGGGCTCTGGCGAGGGACTGGCAGTCCGAGCGGCTCTGCTTGGAACACGTACGTAGTTCCAATCACCTCACCATCTCCTGACGAGGGCGGTACGAATCCAGGTGACCCAGGTCCCTGTCTCTCCTCCGCCTTGCGCGTATTTCTCGTCTCCACGCCCCTGACAGCGGCCGTTTAGAGCCAGGCTCAAAGACTTGCTCAGAGCAACGCTCAGAGCTTTGTATAGAGGTTTGTTTAGAGCCCTGTGCTATGATTGCTTGAGAATCGCACTGAGGAGGTCGCCGCTGGAACGCGGCTCTCGGCCCAGGTCTGCACGTTCAGAGCGTGTTCCGCTGGCGCCCGGACCAAGAACGCTGCCTGGAAAACAGAGGCAGCGTTGAAGATCCAGTCCTGGCACACTATCTCGGGCTTCCCGGATGGTTCTTGGGAAGGTTGCGCCGTCCCCGGATCTGGATCCGGTGGAGCCCGGAGGCTCACAGGCCAGGATAGCAATGATCGGCCTATTGGCTCGGGGGTCGCTGGGACACCAGCCGACTCATGGCTAGATGCCATGTTCTATGGGGCAGTGGCCCTAAATCGGGGCCTTCCGGTGGTGGCTATGGGAACCGAGACGGATCGGGGGAGAGAGGCCATACCGGCTTGGGAGCAGCCGATAGAGCCCGATAGCCCCTCAGTCGCGGGGTAGATCCGGGCCGCAACGTGGTGGGGCGCCCGCTCGTTGTCTGGCAGGGCGCAGGAGAGGATCGCCTTGATACTGGTGCCGCGTCCTTAGAGAGGCAAGCCGACTGAGTTCCATTCTTGCATCTTGGAGTGGCTTTAGAGTGCGCTACTGAGGCTAAGATTTATCCACCCATGTGGCCCTGATAGGGCGGCTAGGGAAAGACGATACGTATCATATCATACTAAGGGAGGCTAGACATGCGGACGAAGGTGGTTCAGGTAATCGTGATGATGGCCCTGATTCTGGGGCTCTCACTGGCGCCCACGCTGGTCAGTAGGGCGTCCTTCAGCGGAGACGGCATGTTCGCCGCGCCGACCGCCATCGATGGCGGCGGCAGCAACGCACACTAGAGGGGGTAAGGAGATGCCCAGAAACATTGATGCTCTGATCTGGCGTGCTTTTGTCGATCCCGGTTTCCAGAAGGGCTTGCTGAACGGCGGGCGCTCTGAGCTGGTCGATGCGATGGACCTGACGGCCGAGGAGAAGCGGGCCGTCCTCGCGGTGGAGGCCGATTCGTTGGAGGCCTTCGCGGGAGCTCTGTGTCAGACCTATCCCGAGGCCGGTCTGCAGGGATGGACTGCCGCGTGAGCAGGTTGTGACTGGAGGTGCGACGTGTCCCACGTGACTCTTAAGCAACTGATCGGTGCTGCTCTGGTGGACAGAGAATTCTGTGACGGGTTGATGAACGGAAAGCGCGCCACCATCCTGGCCGGATTGGACCTTACCGGGGAGGAGCGTGCTCTCGTCGCTTCCTGGTGTGCGGTGTCTGTCCAAGAGCTTGCCGTCTCCGTCTACAACTGGGTCCAGGATGGGGAGATGTCCACCCCGACGGGTACGGGCTACCCCGCGCCTCGGAGCCGGTAGGAGTTACGTGCCTGAGTTGCGTCACCGATTCAGCACCGAAGGTCAAGTCTTTACCGGTGAGGTGCCCTCAGGTCTCGAGGGATTCCTGGTCGAAAGCTTGGCCTATGGCCTGCTGCAGGCTTGCTCCATTGAAGGGCCTCCTGTGCCTGTCCGTTCGTTGGTACAGGACCCTCATCCGGTTTTCGAGCGCCTGAGCCTCCTGGAGCTGAACCTGGGTCTGTACGACGCAGCTTATCGATCTCTGCTCAATGGCGCGCGACTGATCGCCGTCGATCTCGACTGTTCGCCGGCGGTCCAACGTGCGGCCCTTGCGCGAGAGCTATATGTCGCCTTTTGCCGATCACAGCGTGCGGCCGAGCTAGAGTGGCCGGGTTGCGAGAATCCTCGAGCTCATAGCCGTTACTTCGCTCGTTGCTTGCTGATGCCAGCGCTTTGGGTGAAGCAAGTACGGGAGAGATGCGGCAGCGTCCGCGAGATGAGTCTCTTCTTCGATGTCTCGACTCATATGATGGCGGATAGGTTGCGAGAGCTGGGCTTGGAGTATCCCGAGTAAGGCCTATAGCAAGGGGAGTCTGGGGCCTGGGGCTTCGAGCCGAAGCCTCGGGTAGCCGGTTAAGTGAAGAGGCCCGGGCAAAGGCTGCGGGTCATCGACCCGTGCAAGTCATGGCTGGTTCATCCAGCTCGATTGCCCTTATCGCTGTCGCCGGGTAGAATCCGGAGACGATGCTCATCGAGCATGCCCGTTTACGGCCCGGTCGTCAAGTGGTCGTTGGCCTCTTGGTAGTGGCGTGTGTGGTGGCCTGTCACTCTCCCAGGGACCCTGTATGGGAGCGTGTACACCACTCTGGAGTACTCCGGGTGGGTATGGATGCTAGCTTCCCGCCCTTCGAGTTTGTCGCTGCAGACGGTTCCCTGGCCGGGTTCGACGTCGCTCTTGCATGGGAGTTGAGTGCGCGGCTGGGTGTGGAACCCCAATTCGTCCCGAATCTGCCTTACGATGGCCTCTACGATGCGCTAACGGCCCAGCGCGCCGACGTTGTCCTGTCCGCGTTGGTCGTGAATCCCGCCCGTGCCGCGGATGTCGCCTACTCAACGCCGTACTTCGATGCCGGGCCAATCCTCGTGGTTCGGGGTGAAGACCCCACCATACGCTCTGTGACGGATCTGGACGGGCATCGCCTGGTCGTGGCCCTGGGAACTCCGGCCGATAGGGAAGCGCGGAGTTGGGCCCGACGTTCGGAGGCTCTCTCGGTGCTCCCCTACGCTACGGCGGCTGAGGCCCTGGCTGTCCTCAGTGCCGCAGAGGCCGATGCAGCTCTTGTCGATCACGTTTCAGCTCTGCAGGCGATGGGCGAAGAGGGCACGCTGACGGTCGTGGGGGAACCCATTGTTCCAGTTCCCTACGCTGTGGGTATGCGGAAGGACAGTCAGCGTCTCCTGGGTGCCGTCAACAGCGCCCTCGCAGGGATGCGCGAGGACGGGACCCTCGACGAACTGACCAACAGGTGGCTCAAGGGCCAGCCCTGATTCGCCCATTTCGGTGGCGGACAAGTAGGGCTGGTTGCCCGGGCCCCGGGTCAGCGCGTGAGTGTGAGCGATACCGGAAGCTGCTAGCGAACGTCGATGGTATCGTCCAGTCGCAGACGGTCCTCGGACAGCGGCAGTCCCTGCTGGTCCACCGCTTGAAGCCGTAGCCTCGTATCCGGGTCGTACCACCCGATTGCCACGTCGTAGCGTCCTGCGGGCACGTCCTTTGTCGAGAGGCTCACCTCGTCGGAGATGACCTCCCCCGGCGCCCACATACCCGTCGGATAGGTGAAGCCCCGGGGCATGCCGTCCACCTGGGCCAAGGGCTGACCCGTGTCTGGATCCGCCAGGTGGACGAAGAACATGTAGTGCCGGTCCAGTGTTGTCAACGCCCGCCAGTGGAGCGTCAGACGAACCTCCCCTTCCGCCTCTCGCAGATCGTATCCCGCTAGTTCTATCATATCACCGAACCGCGCCCCGACTCGCTGGGCCATCGGCGGGAGATCCGAGACGCGTTCCCGCTCTCGAACCTCGACTGGGTCGGCGTGGGTGTAGGACGCGACGGCAACGCCGCTCGAAGGATCGAGCAAGGTGAGCCGCAGGGCATAATCGCCGGGGGGAGTCGTCGGGGCGACCGAGAGGTGGCTGCGCCCCGCGATCCACGCGTGGACTGGCCAATCAGTCGGTGCTGAGCCCGGTGCCAGAGGCTGCGGACTTGTGAAGGCGTGCTCCCCCATTTCCAGCCTCCACTCGGCTACGTAGTCGTGGGCGGGCTTCTCGAACGCCCAATAGAACGCCGTCACCTCCAACCGATCTCCCTGCCAGACGCTCTGAGGTACGAGAAGATCACTTAGTGCCAGTTCTTCGCCCAGACGGGCGACGACGGGAGCTTCCGCGCGTTCGGTAGCCTCCGTCAGCCCAACCCTTGCGGCATAGTTCCCGACGCTCTCCCAAGTTGCGACTCGGTAGAGATCAACGGTCAACACGTATCCGTCGCCCGGGGGTGCTCCTGATTCCAGCGTAACGATGTGGTGGTCGCGCATGACCTGGTCCACCGGCCACAGACTCGTTGGCAGGAATCCGTGACCGGGCTGGGTGTTGTACCCGGGCTGATCTCCTTGTCGCAGCCACTCGTTACCCGCGGCGTCGGTCAGGCTCAGACTTAGCCCGTAGTTGGCGGCCGTGGGGACGGCCGCAGACCAATCGAGCTGGATGCTGAGTCTATCAAAGGCAACCTGCGCCACCTCAACCCTGTGCAAGCTAATAGCGTCATCATCGAAGGTAGCCAGGACAGGCTCGCCTGCCGGGGCCTCACCCCCCTGCACCCAAACGGGCCGCAGAGTGACGGTAGAGTCACCAACTATCTGGGGCAGGTAAAGCCCAGGAGGTGTGAGCCGTGGGACAGAGAGCGCCGTCGTCGTGCGGGTGGTGTCGTGGCCGTCTGGCTGTTGAGAGAGCCTGAGTCTCGCGTGCGCTACAGGCTCGATGTCCGTATGACGGATCGCCGCCGGTGAGACGAGTCGCAACTCTGGCCTCCCATTCGTCCTGGGTTCCGACGAGGCGGCGTCGGTCGCCTCCCAATCCAGGGTTAGGTGGAGGGTCTCACCTGGTCCCAACCTCTCATCATCTAAGCGGTAGCCAACCAGGCGCCAGCCATCCAGCACCACCCCGTCCCGATTGTCGTGAAGATACGGCTTGTTCTCGAAGTCCATGGTCAGATTCTGACCTTCGCCAGCCGCGACTTCAGGGTGAAAGGCTAGGAGGAGCGCCAGCCCTATGACAAAGGGTAACGAGGCGAGGAGCAGGTGTGCACTGCGGTTATTCCACACCTCCCCGTCGTTTCCGGATCCTCCTGCCGTCTCTTCTCGTCCTGCACGCCGCGGGCTACGCCGCAGGTAACCGAGGATCGCTACGCCGAGCAGCGCCACCGCGGCGACCAGTGATGCGATCTCGCTCCACAACCGCAGCGGTGTGCGACCTAACCAGATCTCCACGGTATGCCGTCCTGGCGGGATGCTCAGGCTCAGGTATCCAGAGGCGGGCTCGGGCGTGACCTCCACAGCCGCGCCGCCCACAACGGCCCGCCAGCCGGGCCAGTAGTAGAGAGGGAAGGCTATCTGTGCACCAGTGTCCCCAGTGTCGATCTCCCAGACGCGCCGCGTCGGGTCTCGTTGTACCCTCTTGGCCGTGGATACCTCCCCGTGCAGGGGAAATACGGGGGCGCGGGCGCCGGGATTGAACAACTCCGGGCCCGTGTACGGGCGGGGTTCCACCCAGCGGGGCAAATACTCGTGGCGGATCGTGGAGCCGATATTTCCTGTGAACAGCTCGTAGAGCTGCAGCCTATCCACCGTGACGTCGTCGGGCGTGATGGGAAGGTATTCCGGCCGAAGCCCCGCGAGGGCCGTCACCGTCAGTGCAGCACCGAGTCCCGCCGCCGCGATCCACGCGATCACCGCGCGGGATCGGGGTGATAGCGGCCATATGACGGCGCCGGACAGAAGGGCGGTGAAGACCGCCTGCACGGACAGAAAGCGCCACGGAAACTGCGTCATCGGGAGCAGCGGTAGGTGATCCCAGACCGGCGAGGACAGGGGGGTGATCAGCCAGGTGCTCAGAAGCAGGCTCAGGGTTGCAAAGGCTAACGTCCACGTCGCCGGCTGCCTGCCATCGCCAATGAGGTCTGACTCAGCGGGATCTTGCCGCTCGCGGCTCCCGCCACCACGTCCGGCGACGAGGCCGACGCCGAAGACCACCGTGCCCGCCAGAGCCAGGATGACCTGCGCCAAACCCATGGCGAAGGGAGTGCCGGCGTCGGTCCCCACGGCGTAGTCGAACACCGGTCCCATCTGTACCAGATCGGTGCTACGGAAGTGGTGGCCGTAGAAGAAGTAGCCCGTAACTTGCGCATCGAGTTGGACGTATTCCATCTCGCGCAGGGCCGGCAGCCAGAACCATGCCGAGAGCAGAAGACCGGCCAACAGCGATCCCAGGAGAATCGAACCATGGCTCAGACCTTTCCCCAGTCTCGGCTCGGGCCCACGAAGCGAGACACGCCCAGCCTGAAACACCACATAGAGCAGGATGAACGGGGAGAAGATCAGGGCGGAGACGTTGTGGGTGAGAACCAGGCCCGCATAGGCCAGTGCTGGAGCGACCATCCGGTGCAAGGTCGGTCGGTGCGCCAGTCCACCCAGGCCCCATAGGATGAGGGGATAGAAGGCGAAGGCGGCGAACTCTGAGAGAGAATCGCCGCGCACGTAGACGTTGACCAGGTGGAAGGGGACTGCCGTGTACGCCACAGCCGCAAGCCACGCGGCAGCCCGGTTTCGAAGCACCTGCCGGGCCCAACTGTACATAGCCAGGGCCGCGGCTGCGAAGAAGAGGGTCTGAGTCAGCTTGATCGCCGTCAGGATGTTCAGGCCGACGGCTGTGAGCCCCGCAGCGAGATAGTAGGGGAGCGCCGCGTAATAGCTGAAGAAAGGGTAGCCGAAGCCGTAGGCCCCATCCGGCATCCAGCGGGCCGGGAAGGCACCGGCGCGCAGGTTGACGGCCAGCTGATGCGTGCGGAGCAACAGGAAGGGGCTGTCTCCGCCCCCTCGCGTGTTGAGCAGACCGGGTCCCCACAGGGGCCCGGCTGCGATCAGGGACACAAGCAAGAGCGTCGCCAGGGCGAGGATTCTCTCCCAGACGACGCTCTTCGACCCGCTCATCATCCTCGGGCCTCTCCCTCGGACAGGGGAAAACCGAAGCCTATCGGCTAATAGGGACGGCGGCGGCGGCTCAGGACGAAGAGCACCGCGATGACCCCGGCCAGAATCAGGACCAGAATGCCGGCGACCCGCGCGAAGATGGACAGTGCATCAGCCAGTACCAATCCTTCACCCGGCTCGGCGGGCTCATCGTCAACTGGCGCTGGCTCCACCACCTCCTCTTCCTCTGTCTCCTCGGGGCTCTCCGCCTCTTCGATGCGAGTGACCCCGAACTGGAAGTCGAAGCTGGTTCCCTCGGCCAGGGCCACGTTCTGCTCCGTCGCACTTGTCGCCTCATAGCCGCCCGGCGGTTGCTGGATGACCCGGTACGATCCCGGCGCCAGGCCGGTGAAGCAATACGGTTCGCTGACCCCGTCCGTCATATACTCGTCCACCACGCCTGAAGCGTCAGCGATGGTGAAGCTCACGTTGGGCAGCAGCTCTTCTGTGTTGGGATCTCGTGTGCCATCACCGTCGCGGTCGTGGAAGGCTAGCACGCAGATGGTGGCGCCTTCGGGCTCGGGGTCGGGTTCCGGCTCAGGTGTGGGTGTCGCTTCCGGTTCGGCGTCCGGGGTGGGGGTCGGGGTCTCTGGAACGGGCGTTGCTGCGGGAGCCTCCTCATCGGGGACCGAAATCACCAGCTCCTGTCCCACCCGGATCATATCATCGGGTCCGATAGACCCGGCATTGAGCTCGCGAATCTGGTCGGCCGACACGTTGTACATGCGCGCGATGCCGAACAGTGTCTCACCGGCTTCCACGATGTGCACGATGGCGCCATCCGGCCGCGGGGTCGCTGTCGGAAGCGGCGTCGGTGAGGGCCCCGGAGTCTCCGTCGGCTCCTCCTCCGGGGGTTCCGTCGGCTCAGGTTCCTCCGCCGGCGGCGTGGGGGTGGGTGGCTCACCAGGTGCCGTCGTTACGAGGCTCGCGTCGTCCCAATAGGCGTCATTATGCTGGACCGGCCACTTGGCCGTGGAGCGCAGGAAGACGGTCACTGCACCTCCCGGTCCAACTTGAGTGCTTACTGGGCCGATCCTTCTATACTCGTCAGGCGAGATCTGCTCGCCGCTCCAGACCACGCTCGTCGAGAACGGGCTGGTTCCACCCTGTGGATCAACGCCCACCTGGAGCACCATCCCCCATGGGTCACCACAGGAGGTGGCATCTGCGGTCATTGTGTCGCAGCTCCAAGAGTGCCCGTAGGCCGAGAACCGCACCGTCTGACCGGGCTGTAGTCCCCCCACAGTCTGGTAGAAGCCTCCGTCGTGTCTCCGCTGGTAGGTGAACAGCCTCATAGCGCGTTGACCGGTCCGCGTTCGACGCGGATCGGGGTTTTGGGCCGTGTCGTTGACCTCCGGCTCAGCCCAGGTCGCTGTGTGTCGGTACCAGGTTGTCCACCCTGGTGGGGTCATAATCTCGCCTCTGATTGTCTCATAGCCCTCGCCCTCGTCCGGGAAGACCCTGGCACGATGGCTTGCCTCCGTTCCCCAATCCGCCTCGAAACCGGGATTTCTCAGAAGGTTGGTGCCTTCCTGGGCCGTCGGGGCGTGGCTCGGTGCAGCGAGCGAGAGGATCGGAATCATTCCCAGCAACATCGCTATCACAAGGACAGCGGTCGACACACGTCTCTCAATCATCGGTTCCTCCTCAACACGTCATGCTCGGGGTGCTGCAGTATCGCCTGGTACTCTGGCCGTGTAACTGAGGCCGAGGAACCGTCCCCCCGGCCCGCATCCATTCGGAGCGCCGCACACTGGACTGCGCAGAATGTCGAGTGATTATACCAGCCTTAAGACCCCGTGCAACATGCAGCCATGGCGCATCGATGGCCGACTGACGATCCCCGGCTGCGGCAGCGGTTCTTCGTCCGTGCCACTGCCGAGCGCCGCCCCCTCCTGCAGCTGTTCGGCGATCTTCGGTCCCGGTCCCGCTGGAAATCTATGCCAATTAGTGGGAGGGCGTCCGCGAGTCAGGTAGGGAGATCCAGGGTCCGAGAGGCTGGCCGTCGGGGTCATACCCGGTCAGTTGTTCCATCGTCGGCCATTTGTACACGCCGACGACCAGGGTGGGGTCGACCAGTGGATCAGCTGGGAGCTCCAGCGTGTGTGTGCTGACCACCAGGTCTCCCGCTCGCCAGAGACTGGTGGGGTAGTAACCATCGCCGGGCACTGTGTCCGCCTGGGACACCAGTCGGCCCTGATCGAGCAGCCTGGCCGACACCGTGTAGTCATCTCCCGGCGGCTCCCATGTCAGCCACTCCAACTCCACTTGCCAAGCCTCGTTGCTCGGCTCGACGGCATAGTCTGCCAGTGCGAATTCGTCAGCGAAGCGCGCCACGTAGCTGGCCGGATCCCGGGCCTTGTCTGTGAGGACGTAGGCGACGTAGGCGGTATAGGGGGTTCGCTCCAAGTCTCCCATGGCCAGCGGGCCGGCCTGTGCCCTGATGCGGCTGTGGCGCGGCAGAGCGTCGGCAAGAGAGTCCACACCGTCGTGGGGCCAGACCACGAGCATAGCTGGGCTGCTCGGCAAAGGCAGATCATCGGGGGAGAACACGGTCACCCGCTCGGGTGCCGCGATCAGGAACGGGACCGAGGCCCATTCATCCCACAGGCGGCGATCGAGATAGACACGGCGATCCCCATCCGGGCCCGGGGATGGGGCCGCCATACCGGCCCCGTCCCATCCAGCACCCAGAAAGGCGTTGATATCCGCCGCCAACGTGGCGGCAGCCGTCTCGAAGCCATAGAACGTATCCGGCCTGGCAGGATAGCGCACGAAGTAGTCCCAGCTCGTTGTCCCCAGGCCGATTAGCAGTATGCCGCCCAAGGCTACTGCGGACCACCGGCGGTGTCCCCGCCTTCGCAGCCAGCTCCCGATCCTGGCCAGGCCCAGCGCGGGGAGGACGGCCAGCACCGGCAGTATCCCGACCGCGCGGAGAAAATGCGGTGCATCCTCCGCCAGCCACGTGGGCACCAGCATGAGCCCGACCCATATCAGCGCCAGGGCCGACCCTGTGTCTCGTCGCCGGGCGCCGATGGCGGCCAGGATCGTGCCGAATACCATCGCGCCCCCCGTGAGCGGATCGAAGACGGGGCGCCCGGGCAGGTTGTGGCGTGGGATGGTGTCCCCGCGGACGAAGAACATACCCAGGGCACGGACCGCCTGACGCCCCAGGCTGCCCAAGAGATCGCCGCCGTGGATCAGGGGGTTGAACACCGAGACCTGCCCCGGGCGTCCCATGACCACGTCCCAGTGGGTGAGGGCATAGGCGCCGAGGGGGAGCAGGACGGTCAGCGCGCCCCCAGCGAAGTAGATGGCCCCTGGCCAGAGTCGCCGGCTCTCCCTGATCATCAGCAAGTACAGGACGAAGGCGAGGAGGACGACAGGGGTGAACCTCGCGGCCACGTAGGTGTAGAAGGTGAGCCCGTACAGCACCCCGGCTAGGAGCCAGGTGCGGCGCCGATTGTTCCGTATGGCCCTTCCCGCCGCCCACAGCGTCAGGGCGATGAACAGGGGCAGCATGATGGCCCGAAAGCCGACGCGGCTGAGCTGGACGTGCCAGTAGGTCGTCGCGACGATGGCGGCGCTCAGCAGCGCGATGCGCTCGTCGAACCAAGCTCGGACCATCAGGAAGGTGGCGGGGACGGTCAGGGTACCGCACAGGGCTGCCGCCAGCCGAAGCGCACCGGGCGTGCGGCCCAGCGCGCCTACCGTGGCAGCGATCAGATAGATGAACAGGGGTTCCCGCCCTCGGTTGGCCACGAAGTAGATGGCGTGGGTGCCCTCGAGGATCCCCAGTGCGTCGAGACCGTTGAAGGCCTCGTCGTGGTAGAGGCCTGGAGGGATGTCGGCCAGGGCCAGGAGCCGTAGGGCCGCCGCCAGTGCGGTGAGGCCCGCCACGGGAGCCCACGTCCTCAAAACCGCACGCCAACGGCCTATCGCAGTCGAACCGTCTCCCGGATTCATCACAGCGTGCTGATTATAGCAAGGGCAGAGGGGGTGTCAATGGGTCGGTGCTGCATAGGCGAATTCGGCTACAACACGAATTCCGGGCTTTCCACTCCGGAAGTCACCGGGCTAGGCCCTGCGCTCCACTGACACGAAAGGGGCGGAGACGCGGCAAGATGGACGAGGCCCCCGTCTTGAGATGGATCCTCTCGGAGACTGGGGCGACCGTGCACAAGGCGAGCGTTGGTCACAGACCTGCTGAGAACGAAGGTGAGAGGGCGCCGTGCATCCAGCTCGGGAGGGGTCTGTTGCGCACGCGATATGCTTTCCGCTCGGTCGGGGTCGCAGACCCCGACCCTTCGGATGGCGAAGGAGCGCGGATGGGTCGCGCGGATCACAGACCCGCTGAGAGCGAAGGCGAGAGGGGCCAGAGGGCGTCTCGTGGTTCTGTTAGTCGGGGTCTTCGCTTGAGCTTGCTATGTTGGCCAACCACCGGCGGACGGACCTGGCAAACCGCTCCAAATCCTCCAAGCGATGCAACGCGTTGTACACTTCGTCCCAATCGACAACCACATACCCGTGCACTAGGACATTACGGAAGCCAGCTAAGGGAGCCAGTCGCCGAGCAAAGTCCGCCTGCAAGACACCCAACTCGCCCATGCGTAGAATGGCATCGTAGTAGTCGATTGGTTTCCGAGCGCCTTCTATGGAGATGATGCGATGGCTGATGTCGATGCAGCACTGGGCGGAGACCTGAAGGTTGCGCTCTACAATGTCGCGCAGGTAGGGGTCTTTGTCGAAGTCAATCCGTGGCCTGTCTGTGAGCGGCTTCAACCTGGCCAAGCGTTCGCTCAGTTCGTCTAAGCGTCGCTCGATACCGGCGAACTCGGCGGTCATAGTCATCTCCTCGTAGGATATCACTGCGCTGCCTGCGCAGCACGGGCAGGAGATCGCCGTAACGACTCAAGACAGTGGCCTCGTACTCGACCCGCGTCGCCACGTCCTGTTCGTATAGCACCTTGCCCTGGGCAACGATGGCGTAGGCCAACTCGATCGGAGCGCGATTCAGGAGCACCACATCGATCCGGTCCGTTCGGAGGACACGGGCCAACTCGTGGGCCAGGCGAGCCCGCAGGCGAGGTCCGTCGGCGGCCCTGTCAACCAGGGCGGCGAAGTCGAAGTCGCTCATAGGGCCGAGGTTGTTCTCGACTCGCGAGCCAAAGAGATAGACCATTCGAACACCGTCAAGGCTCGGTAAGATGGTGGACAGTTTGTCCTTCAGCCCCTCTGTGTCCATAGGTTCTAGTCTACCATAGCACAAGTGCATCCGCAACAAGGTTCGGTGGACGATTCGTGATATCATGGCCGGACAAGGGGGCGCCGAGTTGGAAACGCTGGCCTCCCTCCGAGAAAAGGGGACGCTGTTGGAGACTGAAGAGTGCCTGATGGAAGCGTGGGAAGACACCTCATTCTGACGGTGCTCTCATCCCATCATAGCCCCGGGCCTTGCTCGCTCTCTGAAGCCCGTCCAGTCACCCTGGTCGACACTGTACTCAGGCGATCATCGGCCCGCCACACCGATTCCCGTTCTACTCGGCTTGGGAAGCTCCATTTGCTGGTTAGCGGCATTACCGGTGCAAGGCCTCCGTGGGCTCCCGTTGTCCTGCCCGACAAGTGCATCCGTTCTACAACCGTGTGCTCATACCCTGCCCAGGACACGGGTGCGTGAGTCTCGGCATGTCCATTTCTAGTTGTCGTTTGACACCACTTTGACACCCCATCCGGGCGAAGCTACTCGAATGTAAACAGCGGGGCCGGCGGGAGTGGGCTGTGCGGGTGGCGTGCGAGTGCTGTCAGATGATTCGGTCTCTTGCTCGGGCCATCCGCTGATCGACAGGTGGGTATGCGCTTGGGAAGTTGACAGGCCGACGCGTTGGCGTAGAATCAAGCCAGCTCGATCGGCGATGTCGGCAGGATCGGCGTCGAAAGGGACTGGAGATATGGCCGATATCGCTAAGTCCAGCAAGTCTGAGTGGCAGATCAGCCAACGTTTGAGGACGAAGCTTTTTTCAGATGAAGATGCCGTGTTGCGCAGTGCCTCGCGTGCGTTGCTCGAATCTCAGGCGGAGGTCTGGAGGCAGATGGTGGTTGGTGCCTCCACGGCTGGTGAGATCAGCATGGGCAGGCATAACTCACACTCTGGACAGAGTCTTAGCAGCTGAGAGTTTGTTACTGAGCTTGTCCTGGCGTCGAACTCGTAGTCGATTACTTACCGAGCTACTAACCCAGACGAACGCCGGGGTAGTGGCAGTAGGAGTCATACTCTGGTCCTCGATCTGGACCTAACAACCGGCTGGCGGTAGTCCAGTCTTCGCGAGTCATTACAGGGACAATGGAGGGACCCTCAGTGGAGAGGGTCGACTACGACTATAGGCCTCTGTCATCAGAGGAAAGGAGACGGTCGACGTGGATTCCTACAAGTACATCATCATCGGTGGAGGTCTGGCCGGGGGGAAGGCGGTGGATGGCATCCGGCAGGTGGACGAGACGGGAGAGGTGGCGGTGGTGACGGTGGAGCCCCACCGGCCCTACGAGCGTCCGCCGCTGTCCAAGGACTACCTGCGAGGTGAGGCGGGTCTGGAGAGTGTCTACGTCGAGGACGCTGCCCACTATGATGCGGCGGATGCGGAGATTCTCACCGGCGTGCGCGCGACCCGGGTCGTGCCTGATAAACGACGGGTGGAACTGGACGACGGGCGCGAGTTGGGGTACGAGAAGCTGTTGTTGGCGACCGGCGGGCGCGCTTGGCGACTGCCGTTGCCGGGGAACGACCTCGAGAACGTCTTCACCCTGAGGACCATCGAGGACTCAGAGCGCATTCGCGAAGCAGCGGGGGAAGGAACCCACGCCCTGATTATGGGCGGAAGCTTCATTGGTTGTGAGGTGGCTGCATCGCTGAGACAGCTGGGAACGCAGGTGACGATGATCTTCCCCGGGTCCCGGCTGCTGGAGCGAATCGCGCCGGTGGCGTTGGGCGATCTGTTGTTCGCCAAGTATCGCGACGAAGGGGTGAACGTGTTCCCCGGCACCGTCTCCGAGGGGTTGGAGGGGGATGGGAAGGTCCAACGGGCACAGCTGGACAACGGCAAGATGCTAGAGGTTGACCTGGTGGTGATGGGCGTCGGCATCCGGCTCAACACCGAGCTGGCGGATGAGGCAGGTCTGACGCTGAACGAGCGAGGGGCGCTGATTGTAGACGAGCACTTGCGCACCAGCGACCCGGATATCTACGGAGCGGGAGACATCGCGGCCTGGCCCGATCCCACCTTCGGCGAGAGGCTGCGGGTGGAGCACTGGGACGTGGCGCGGCGCCAGGGGAGGCAAGCGGGACGCAACATGGCCGGGGAGGAGGTGGCTTACACAGCGCTGCCGTACTTCTTCTCCGATCTGTTTGATTTGAGTTTCGAGGTATGGGGCAACCTGAACGCGTGGGAGGAGACGGTGGTGCGCGGATCGCCGGGAAAGGGTAGCTTCGCCTACTACTACTTCGACGGGGGCAGGCTGGTTGGCGTACTCTCGATGGGTCGGCCTTCCTCGGAGCGGAAACCGATGCAGGAGTTGGTCAAAGCCAGGGTTCCATACGACGACATCGCGGTCGACCTGGGCGATGAGAGCGTGGACCTGGACCGAATCACCCACTGAGTCTCATCTCCGTCCTCAGCATGGGACGGTACCGGGGACTGTAACCGGTCGCTGCAAGGATGCTTCTCAGCAGTACACCCTTGACGGCGACCGGGTTATCTTTGCTCAGACCAGATACACGCATGTCAGTATCCACCGCCTTAGCCTCGTCTGCTCCGGACGAAGAGTGAAAAGCCGGGCGCGTACGGTTGATCGGGCTTAAGCTGGGTTGGGACGCGTGCCTTGCCGCCGTCGTCCAGAGGGGTGACTGGCAGTTCACCCAGGTCTGGCATCTGCGTCGCCCGATGACGAAGGCTGACCTGGGTGGCTATACTCTCAGTATGGTCCTCGGACTTGATCCGTTGGTTCAGGCGGAGAGCGCCCGGATTCGGCTGCTCTGAGTATACGGGCTGTCGATGCTGGCACAGGTAGGCTGACCCTACAGTTGGGGGGCTTTTATGAACAGAAGCTACCGAGTCTTGACGATTCTCTCGTTGGCACTGAGTGGCGTATCGCTGTTGCTCGTCAGTGGCCTCATCTTCCAGTTGCTGGAGTCGAGGCGCGTCGGGCGTGCTAGGATTGCTGACGCACGGAAGCTTGTCCGGGAATTCTCAGATGATACGTTCTCCTACACGGTTGAGTTGGACCAGAGCATACCCATCTCGACCAGTATTCCCTTCAGTCAGTCCGTTACGGTGCCTTTCAAAGCGGTTCTCCCCGTCAACACCACCATTGTTGTTCCCCTCAACCTGGGTTTCACCACTTACAACCTTTCGGTACCGATACGCACGACGTTCCCTGTTGATCTGGAGGTCACGGTGCCGTTCAGCGAGACCGTCGATGTAGTCACGGTGGTGCCGGTTGATTTGAACGTGCCTGTAGAGATCGCCATCGCGGATCTCCCGTTAGCTGACTACCTCCAGGCAGTCAATACGATGCTGGACGCGACAGATCGGCATCTGGAGCAGCCGTTCCGGCGGGCTGATTGACGATGTCTGCTATCCCCAATCTGGTACGCGTCTCTGAGTAGAACACCGCAGTAGCGATCAGGTCGATGATGGGATCCGCATCCGCCAAGCGAGAAATCATCATCGCACGATCAAGGCCGGTGAATCTCGCACGAGCTTCGATGTTCCGAGCTCTGGGTGGCAGGGCAGTGGCTCAAGACACAGTGATCAGCAGAGAGAGCCGCTGCAAACGAAGCACCTGACCCCAGTTCGCGTAGGCCTACTTCTAACCTGATCAAGCTTCTCCATTCCAACGGCGGATTCGCGAAGTCGGAGCTGGGAGTACCGGGCGGATGACGAATCCGCCCGGAGCGGGGCTTGGGGGGACAGGGGCTTCAGTGGGTGTCTGCTGCAGCCGGTGGGCCAGGTGCCAGGCACGGCTTAGGGCTCGCTGGCGAGAGCGATGGCCGCGGCCTAGCTTTGCACGCGGCTTACCTACGGACGCGGGGCAACTGCCACGCACCGTGGCGCTGTGTGCAGTGCACTGGTCACCGCGGTTACTCCTCCAGGTCCATAAACATGCCGGCCCCTCTGAGTGCCTTGAGCAGATCGCGGCGTCTCAGAGCCCGCTTGCTATCGATCTCGACCATCGTGGCCTTATCGTCGGCCATCTTGGTCAGAGATTCGATCCACGTTCCGCTGTGGACGGGCTGATGCCGGATGCGCCACCGTTCGACCCAGATGGCTAGGTCGTCCTGGTTGCTGATGCGCTGGTGGGTGACGGTCTTGGTGACGCCGTGGGATTCGACCAGCACCTCTTCCTCTTCGTACTCCGGCTTGATGGGGCAGACCTGCATGCAGGCGCCACACTTGATGCAATAGTAATCAGCCAGGGCCAGCTCACCGCTGTCGTCATCGATGTAGAGAGCGCGGGTGGGGCATATGTCGGCGCACGCGAAGCACCCCTCGACACATCGCTCGCGGTAGAGCTCCACCTGCCCCTGCCAAGGCTGGGTCACTTCAAAGGCGCCATGGCTGGCGACCTCGCACTGGCGGCAGCGGATGCAGTGCTCGTCGTCGACCACCAGCGTCTCCTGCTCCGCATCGAAGCTGATGACGTCGGTGGGACAGTTGTCGATGACGAACTCCTTCCGACTCCAATCGAAGCGGTCGTGGTCGAACGTCGTGGCCTGAACCAGCTCGGGGAACGCCTCGTGAACAAGTGCCGGGTTCTCACGGACCCCGTTGATGGTCAGGGTGATGGCGTTCTTCGGGCACATCACCTCGCAGATGCCGCACAGTACGCACGTCTCGGCATCGATGTCCACGCCCGGCTTGGTGGTCAACCGACCGTCCACGATCTCCCCCGCTACGTGGGTCACAGACTCCTTGGGGCAGACTAGCGGTCCTATCTGACAGCCGACGCACCGCTCCAGGTCCCACGTCATCACATAATGGCGCGTCACCATCGGGCGCTCCAGCGTGATCTCGTGTTCAGTGGTGAGCTTCTTGGTC
>SKQX01000179.1 GCA_007118795.1 Thermoflexales bacterium
ATCCAGCACCGCGGCGGCCGCGTCGGGCAACGCGGCCAGCAACTGCTCCAGATCGGCGGGATCCTCGACAGCCTGGTAGATCTGTTCCATAATGTCGTGGTAGAGCGTGCCCCGCTGCATCGCGTCGATCCCCTCCGCCGGCACCTCGCGTGGCTCCAGCCCCAAGACCTTACCGACGAAGAAGAAGAAGGGGCAGGTGCGATAGGCCTCCAGGCGGCTGGCACTCCACGGGTAGTCCCGACCAAGAGTCGCGGTGAAATGGTCTCTTAGCCGCTGAAGACCGCCATCGAAGGGGGAGTCGACCCCTTCGCCACGCCAGGCGGACACCGCCACAGCCGCATCGAGGGCGGCGGAAGAGTCCGGCGAGCGCGCCTGCAGCCACGCCCACAGATCCTCAGCCTGCGGCGCGGCAGCAGCCGCTTGAAACAATTCCGGCCACGATGCCGCCTCGAGCGGGAGCAGGTCGGACGTCCCCGACAGTACCGCTGGCGTCACGTCCACCAGCCGGAGGACCTCCTCCCAGTAGGGCGAGGGCTCCCAGGGCGCCCCATCCTCCGTGAGGCGCGGACGGGTCAGCAGCAACCTCTCCCGCGGTGCCGCTACAGTCTCGTAGAAATACTCGGCCTCCGCGCTCCGGGTCGACAACTGCAGGGGCAGACCCAGGGCCACGCGGTCGGCGTCGTGCAGGAGCGGATCCTCGCTCTGGCTCCCGGGGAAGGAACCCTCAGCCAGGCCCAGGACCGCCAGGGAGCGGAAGGGTACACCGCGCACGTCGACGACGGTGGCCACCAGAATCTCCTCAACGTCGGTGACGCGGCCCGTGCCATAGACCGCAGCCTCGATAGCCCCGGTCAACTCCGCGAAGAAGGTAGAAAAGGTGATGGTGGGGCTCTCCAGAGCCTCCTCGGCCCACACCAGGCCGCGTAGCACCTCCTTCAGACAGCGCAGGGCCGCCACGTCCCGCTCCGCCACCGCCACCTCCGCATCGCGGACCCGGGCGACCATATCCAGACCGCGCTCCCCCTCAGTGGGCCCCCAACGGCCTGAAGCCAGCTCCGGGTCGGGGCCGATAAGGGTCTCCAGCCAGCGCACGAAGTCGCGGGCCCGGTGATGACCGGCAGGGGGCGTCACGCGCCGCACGAAGCGCTCGAACTTGCCGTGCAGCGCCCGGACCCGGTCGGGGGTCAGCGCCCGCGAGGGGGCCTCGCCTCCCTCGCCATCGACATCCTTCGCAGCGAGGGCTTCCGAAACAGACCTCGTCACCGCGCCCTCCCGCGTTGAACCCGGATCCTCCGCGCTCTCCAGGGCCTGGAACGCGGCCTCCCACTGGGCCAGCCCGGCTATGACCCATCCGCGGCGGACAACCATCCCCAGCAGATCGGCGTCACCGGGCTCGATGCCGGCGGGTTCACCGCCCAGGGCCTCGGCCCGCCGATCAGCGTCGTCCCCCATCTTTCCGGCATACCAGTCGAAGTAGGGGGAGCGCCAGGCCTCGATCACCAGACGGGGCGGGAGGGCCGGCTCGTCGTCCAGGCGCACCGAGCTAAGCCCCAGCCCCGGCCCAACCTCTCCTTCGGCCGCAGGACCGCGCCCCTCGCCCCCGGCGGTCGCGGTGTCCCGGTCCGGCAGCGTCAGGCGGAGGAGATCCAACAGTGCGGCCACGGCCGGATTCTCATTCAGCGGCCGGCCGGAGTGGAAGTGGATCGGGAGACCGAACTCGGCGGCCACCTCGCGGATGAAGGGGCGGTATGGTCCAACTTCGCGCGCGAGCAGCGCCAGCTGCGACGGGGGGACGCCGCGCTCCACCACCTCCCTCTTCAACCAGCGCAGGGCCGCCCGGACCTCCTCGACGCGATGGGGGGCCTCGATCAGGTCGACCGTGCCGTCGTCAGGTATGGGCCGCGCGTCGCTCCGGAACAGGCCGTCCTCCAGATGGCGCAGCACCGTAACATGCCCTTCCGAGCGCCGCGACGGGCTGGCGAGAACCCCCGGAAGCGCTGCCGCCTCGACGCCCAGCACCTCCTCCAACTCCCGACGCGTCCGCTGAAAACGGCGGTGGACCAGGGGGCGGCCCTCGCCCTCGAGATTGCCCGTCAGGGTGACGACCATCCGCTCCACCCGACTGGCCAGCGGGGCCAGCACCGCCAGCTGGACGGGGGTGAAGTCGTCGAAGCCATCGACCAGAAACAGGCGCCAGTCCCGGCCCAGCGGGCACTCGGGATCCTCCAGGGCCTCGGCCGTCAGCCACCCCAGGCCCGCGCGGTCCGCCCACTGTTCCTCCTGGAGACGCGCCTGGTAGGCGGCGTAGATGTCCGCCAGCTCCCGCAGCCGCGGGGCGTCGCCATGGTCCGCCGCCGCGCCGGCGAAGCACTCGGGGTCCACCCGGGCCGCCTTCAGCTCCCCGATGACCTGCCGGAGCACCGGCACAAAACCGGGTCGGTCGACCAACGGGGCGTAGTGGATCAGGGGGAGCTCCCGCACCACCGAGCGGATGACGCGGTGCTGCACGGGATCATTGATCTGGGTGTAGAGGGCATCCGTGGCGCCCAGGCATAGGTGGTACAAGCGCTCAAAGGTCAGTACCCGCACGCCGATGGCCCCGCCGGCCAGTGCCAGCCGCCGGCGGAACGCCTGCGCCTGGAGCGCGCTGGCCACCAGCACGTGGGGCATCGCCCGGAGGCCCTGGGCCGCACGCCGGGCCTCGGCCACCGCATAGGCCGTCTTCCCCGCACCCGCCGGCGCGACAATCAACCGCACCATCACAAGCCGCTCAAGCTACGCTGGTCCTCCACCAAGGAAGAACCGTATTCGATGATAACAGGAATGGAGCCTGCTGCTGCCTTCCCGACCAAAATGGCCGGGACAGCCTCCGGAGGAGTCTCAAGATAGGTCACCAGATCGGCCCAGGGAGAGCCCCTGAAGTCCTCAAACACCCTCTTATCGTTGACGCTCAAGGTCCTCAACCCAGACAGAGTGTTCCACTGCGACAGGACACCCTGTGCAGAACGGCTCCAGGGGGCGCAGGGTTCCTGATATCTGGACGAACCGGCTCGCGCAGCCCATCCGATGGTGGGCCCGGCAGCCGCCGTAGTCCTGGGTGTCGAGCTTCGCCTGCTGATATGACTGCACATACCCCCTCCCAAACGTGTGGCGGTACTCCCGCCCGCGGCGCAGGAGAATCCTGGTCGAAGGGACCGCCTCCCGAGCTTCGCCGCGGGCGTTCACAGACGCCTGCGCGCATCGTGCGGCGACTGCCCCTTGATCTTCGGGCTGAGTTCGCCCACCCGCGTCCCCGCTCGCCCCTCAATCGCGCGTCCCATCCACCATCTCCAGGACCACTCCCAACGCGGCTTTCCACTGACCATCCTCCCAGACCCTTCCGCCGTTTCAGCAGCCTCAGCGGTTCAGCACCCGCAGCCACTGAGTCAGCCCACGGCGCGATTGCTTAGGCCGGCGTCAACTCGCGATCGCCTAGCTCGGCCCGCACCTGGGCTCGGGCCTGGGTCACCAGCTCCCGCCAAGCCAGCTGCTACTGACGGGCCGCCCGCAGGCGCTCGTATTCATCGAGGGAGATCACGACCCGGGGGGCTCCCCCGCTGCGCTCGACAGCCACCGGCTCCCGCTGCTCCACCCCGTGGCCCATCAGCTCCCCAAAGCGCATAGGGGCCTCGGTGGCGCTCATCCTGCGCTCAATAGGGCTCACCCGGTTGTTGACTCGTCGATTGCTTAAGGGCATTGTACCGTTTCTTACGGGGCCCGCAACGGACGCTTGGGAATTGTATTGGGAAACCTGGACTGAGAACCAGGCCGCTCGTCCTCGAGTACATGCCGTACGCCCGCTCAGAGGGTGGACTCGCGGTCGCTCCCGGGAGGTGGGTGGAACCACCAGGCGTCGAATCTGTGGAGCCTTACAGACCTGTCAGGTTTGGGAAACCTGACAGGTCTACGACGTCTACTTCGTGCACCCCGCCATCCCTCGAGTCACCCATCCAGGGTGACACACTCGGGCCCTCATCAGGTGCCCCGGTGGTACGTCGCATCGCGCATCTGTTCGACGGCGGCCAGTACAGCATCACGCACACGGCGGCTGGCTCGCACCTTCTCGGCCTTATCCGCTGTGTCTACGCCCGCCGTCAACGCGGTTACCAGGGCTCGCACCAGGACCACCTTGGGCCTACAAGGTCGCGAGGCAACCCGGAGTTCGGACGCCAAGACGCGCAATCGCTCCGGCGTAACCGAGCTCACGAGCTTGTCCAGTCTTTCCTCCTTTATGCCAGTACGTCCTCCTTCGCAAATCCCACTACAGACGTGATGCTATGGCGGGTACCAGCTTTCTGCAGTCGCCGGCTGGCTCCAGCAGTTCTCGATTAGGTAACAAGGAGCCGTGGACTTCCCCAGGGGAGTGGCACAGGCAACCGCCCGACGCGGCGCTTGGTCTGCAGCCAACGCGGACTTCTGGCACATTCCTGGGCTCCACTTGGCTGGCCGACTCTGGACAAAGCTACGGTAGTAGTGGGTCTCAAGTCTCACGTACAAGCACCGGTATCACTGAAGGTCGAGGTACCATCAAACCCGATAGACGGTATACCTACGGACCGGTCCTACGGCAAGTAGATTCGATGTGTCGGTCACGGGACGCAATTGGCGGAATCCATCGAACCGCCAGGACAGGTATACCCTTCAGGGCGCGGGCGCAAGAACCGATCAACCCAACAGCCCGACGCCCGCCTTCCGCTCTATAGCCGCTCCGTGGTCTCCTTGTCGCCCTCCTGGCGCCCTTGCTGCCCTGGCGTCCTTGCGTTTCGGTGCAGCGCTTGACAAACCCCCACCGGCATACTACACTTAGACTGACCAGTCAGTCTATTACTCGGACAGGGAGCATCGATGGAGTCTCCGAAGAAGAAGGCGGACGAAACGCACCGCAGGATCCTCCAGGCCGCCCTGGATTGCTTCACCCGCCACGGCTACCACGCCACCACCATGGACGACATCGCAGCGGAGAGCAGTACCAGCAAGGGCACCCTTTACTGGCACTTCAGCAGCAAGGACGATCTCCTCGAGTCAGTCCTCCGCTGGTTCTTCGACACCAGCTTCGGACCCGAGGTCCTCGGAGTGCTGGAGAGTTCCCCGTCGGCCGCCGGCAAGCTCCGCATTCTGGCCGACAGCACGGTGGACCTCATCGGCGAAGCTCAGCCCATCTTCCACCTCTTTCTGGAGTTCTGGGCTTCCAGCTCCAATCGCGCGACGTCCGCCCACACCTGGCTCGACCTGCTCGGTGACTATCAAGAGATCATCGTCGCCGTCATCCAGGAAGGCGTCGAGCGGGGCGAGTTCAGTCCCGTCGATGCGGAGGCCCTGGCGTGGGCCCTGACCGCGGCCTACGACGGCCTGGCCGCCTACGTGATGCTCAAGCCAGATCTAGACATGGAGCGCATCCACGCCGCCTTCATCGAGACTTTCCTTGAGGGGATCGAACAACCATCAAGCGCCACCCAAGGAGCGGACCCGTGAACGAGGAGAACGGCAACGGTGGCGGTCCGGCGGCTGCAGAGCGGCGCGACACCGTCATCGAGACGCGGGGGCTGGCCCGCGACTTCAAGGACCTGCGGGCCATCGATGGTCTCGACCTGACGGTGCGCCGGGGCGAGCTTTTCGGCCTGATCGGCCCCGACGGTGCGGGCAAGACCACCACGCTGCGGCTGCTGGCCGGCCTCCTGAAGATCACGGACGGATCGGCCACGGTGGCCGGCCGCGATCTCACCCGCGAGCCGGAGGCGGTCAAGCCCCACATCGGCTACATGGCCCAAAGGTTCAGCCTCTACGCCGAGCTGACGGTGATGGAGAACCTCCGGTTCTTCTCCGAACTCTACGATGTCCTTCCCCGTGAGCGAGGGGAGCGAACTGACCGGTTGCTCTCCTTTGCCGGGCTGACCCCGTTTAAGTCCCGTCGCGCCGAGCATCTCTCCGGAGGGATGAAGAAGAAGCTGGCCCTGGCCTGCACCCTGATTCACCAGCCCCCTATCCTGCTCCTGGACGAGCCCACGACCGGTGTCGATCCCGTCTCCCGCCGGGAGTTCTGGGACATCCTCACCGAGCTCTATACCGGTGGCACCACCATCCTGGTGACCACACCCTACATGGACGAGGCCGATCGCTGCACGCAGGTGGGCCTGATCTACCAGGGCCAATTGATCCGGTGTGCCGCACCGGAGGCGATCCGTGCCGGGATCGGGGAGGAGTTGATCGAGCTCCAGACCGACCAATGGCGTAAGGCCCAGGTGGTGGCCGAGGATCTTCCGGGAGTGAGTCAGGTGATGACCTACGGGGACTCCCTCCATCTCCTGGTCGACGCGGCCGAAGAGCGGCTGCCCGACATCGAGACCAGGCTGGAGGAGGAAGGCATCCCCTATCGATCCCTACGTGCCACGCGCCCGCGGATGGAGGAGGCCTTCATCTCTCTCGTGCGCGACAGGGAACGGGAAAGGCTGCGCTGAGATGTCCCTGCGACACTTGAAAGCCGTCGTACTGAAGGAGATCCGCCACGTCCTGCGGGATCGCTGGACCTTCATCCTGGTCCTGGTCACGCCCATCTCCCTCCTGTTCATCATGGCCTACGCGCTGACCGTAGACATTGAGGACGTACCCATCGCCGTGATGGACCACGACCAGAGCGCCGTCTCCCGGAACTTCATCCAGCAGTTGAGTGCCGGCGAGGAACTGGATGTGGTGGCGCGGGCGAACTCCCTGGAGGAGGTGGAGCGGCTGCTGGTCGACGGCACGATCAAGGTCGGTGTGATCATCCAGCCGGCCTTCGGAGAGTATCTAGTCGGTCAACGGGGCCTGCGACTCCAGGTGATCATCGACGGGACGGAACCGGAGAGCGGCACCTTCGGAATGGAGCAGGTGGCACAGCGGACGGAGGCCTTCGTGGTGCGGTCACTACCGACCGGATCGGCGGAGTGGCTGCGGCCCATCGAGCTGAAAACACGGGCCCTCTATAACCCGGGTCTCGAGCCGCGGGTGGATCTCGTCCCGGGCTTGATCTCGATGGTGCTGGGGCTCCCAGCCCTCTCCGTCGCCCTGGCCCTCTCCCGCGAGCGCGAGCACGGCACCCTGGAGCAGGTGCTGGTCACGCCCATTAGCCGCGCCGATCTTCTCGTGGGGAAGATGATCCCCTACATCGCCATCGGGATGATCAACGTGGTCGCCATCCCGATCATGGCCATGGCAGCCTTTGGCATTCCCTTTCGCGGCAGCTTCGGGCTTTTCTTCCTGGTGTCCATCGTCTTTCTCTTTGCCATGCTCAGCATGGGTACACTGATCGGCGTGTTCATGCGCACCCAGCCGGCGGCCCTGGCCCTCTCCTTCCTGGTCATATTCTTCCCGGGGTTCTTCATGACCGGCATCTTCTACCCCATCGCCGCCATGCCCGACGAACTCCAGATGGAGGCCATGCTCCTACCCGGTACCCACTACGCTATCATCACGCGATCCATCTTCCTCCGGGCGGTGGGCCTCGAGATCCTGTGGCCTAATGTCCTGGCGCTGGCCGGGCTCGGTGTGGTCTTCACCGCGGTGGCGGCCTTCTTCTTCAAGAAGAGACTGGGGTGAGATGATCAGGCGCATCGGATCGCTCACGATTAAGGAGTTCCTCCATCTGCTCCACAACTGGTGGTTGCCCGCCCTCATCCTGGTCGGGGGCGCGTTGGAGCTGTTGCTCATCGGCTGGGCCACATCGCGCCCCATCACCAACCTTCCGCTCATGGTGCTCGACCACGACCAGAGCGCCGCCAGCCGCGCCCTGATTGGGTCGCTCGAGAATATGGAGACATTTGTGCTGGAAGGCTACGTCGACAGGATGGATCGGCTCCAGCAGGCCTTTGATCGTGGCGAGATCACGGCCGCCCTGGTGATCCCTCCGGGGCATGGCAGCCAGGTCGCCAGGCTGCGGGCGGGGGTCGCCAACCCCGGTCGCGTGCGACCCACGGTGGCGCTGTGGCTCGACGGCGCCGAGAGTATGGCAGCCAGCGCCGCCTTGCGCGATTCGGAGAGCGCCGTCCAGCAGTTCGGCCAGCAGCTGGTAATTCATCATATGAGTCTCGATGAACGGGCGCTCATGCGCTTCGAGCCCAGTCTCCGGGTCTGGTTCAACGAGGAGCTCAGCGAAGCCCTCTACACCACCCCCGCTGAGCTCGGGCTGATGCTGGAGTTCACGGTCCTGATCTTCGCGGCCCTCGCCTTCGCCCGGGAGCGAGAGCTGGGCACGCTGGAACAGCTCCTCGTGATGCCCTTCTCCTCCCTGGAGATCATCGTCGGGAAGGCGCTTCCGGCCGCGGTGGTGGGCTTCGCCGACTTCTGGCTGCTGCTGGGCATCATCCACTTGGCTTTCGGGGTTCCCGTGCGGGGATCGATACCGCTGCTTTTCGTCCTGGCTCTCGGGTACGTCCTGGTCGAGTTGGGCAAGGGGCTGGTGATCTCCATCGTTTCTCGCACCCAGCATCAGGCCTTTCTGCTGGTGATGATGGTCGTCATGGTTGATTTTATGTTCACCGGTTTCGCGGCCCCGGTGGAGTCGATGCCCCGGGTCCTCCAGTGGGTGGCCCAGTTTGTCCCGGCCCATCACTGGCTCGCCATCCTGCGCGGGGTGCTCCTCAAGGGCGCCGGCCTCGACGTGCTCTGGCCCCACGTGGTCGCCCTGGCCGCTCTCGGTCTGGTCATCGGCAGCTTCTCCCTCTACTATGTGAGGAAGGCCCTCGAATGAACCCTTCAACCGTCGAGAGGAACGAGTGGGCCATCCAGACCCACGGGCTGACGAAGCGGTTCGACGGATTTACGGCTGTCGATGACGTCGACGTGCGGGTGAAGCGGGGTGAGATCTTCGGTTTTCTGGGCCCCAACGGCGCCGGCAAGACCACCACCATCCGTATGATGCTCGGGATCCTGACGCCGACGGCAGGCACGGTGGACGTGCTCGGCATCCCGGTCACCGAGCGGCCCCGGGAGATCCGGCCCCGCGTCGGCTATATGGCCCAGAGCTTCAGCCTCTACGACGATCTGACGGTAATGCAGAACTTGCGCTTCTACGGGCGCTCCTACGGTCTCACTGGCTCCGACCTGCAGGAGCGCATCGGCGACGCCCTGGAGCGCACCGACCTGGCAGGACGGGAGAAGGTGCGCACGCGTTCGCTCTCAGGGGGGTGGCGGCAGCGACTGGCCCTCAACGCAGCGATCATCCATAGCCCGGAACTGGTGTTTCTGGACGAGCCCACCGCGGGCGTCGATCCCACATCCCGACGCGCCTTCTGGGACCTGCTGTACGATCTGGTAGGCGAGGGGGTGACCGTCTTCGTGACCACCCACTACATGGACGAAGCCGAGCACTGTCACCGCCTGGCCTTCATCCAGCGCGGAAGGATCATCGTCGAGGGATCCCCGGCCCAGATCAAGCAGGACGAGATAGAGGGCCAGGTGCTGGAGATCGACTGCGATGAGCCCAACCGCGCCCGCGCCATCCTGGCCGAGATCGAACCGCTGGATGAGGTCACTCACTACGGCGCCAAACTCCACGCTATTGCCGAGGGGGTCGAGGAGATGGTCCCCCGCA
>SKQX01000152.1 GCA_007118795.1 Thermoflexales bacterium
CTTCTGGTGGGCTGTCGGCTGGATGAGGTGATCACCTATTCCTTGGGAAGCCTTGAAGATGAGGGAAAGCTCCATCCTGGATAGCCGATACCCGACGCGGATGCGTACCTGCGACTCGACAACCCGCTGTCGTCGGCACAGGATACGCTGCGCCGGACGCTCTTGCCGTCACTGTTGGAGACCACTCGTAAGAACCTTCGGTTCCTCGACCGGGTGGCACTGTTCGAGATCGGCCGGGTGTATCGGCCCGTCGAGGGCCGCCCGCTCCCCGAGGAGCCTCGTCGGCTAGGCATCGTGATGACGGGCCCCCGAGAGGAACCATCGTGGCTCGAGCATCAGGATCACACATTGATGGGTTTTTTCGACCTCAAGGGGGTGGTCGAGACGTTGCTGAGGAGGCTGGGCGTGGAGGCTGCATTTGAGCCGGACGGTCGGGACGCTTTTCACCCTGGGCGATGCGCGCAGCTGACGGTGGACGGGCATGGGATGGGCACCATGGGGGAGCTCCATCCGCTGGTAAGAGAGGCTTTCCGGTTGCCGGAGCAGCCCATATGCGTGTCGGAGATCGATCTGGATGGAATCCTTGGTCAGTGTGGCCCTCCTCGGGAGATGAGACCGGTCTCCGTCCACCCATCCATCTACGAGGACCTGGCCGTCGTGGTCGACGAGGACGTTCCTGCTGCGCGCGTGCGAGACGTGATGGTGCGGGCCGGGGCGCCGCTGCTTCGTTCCGTCGGGTTGTTCGACATGTATCGGGGACCGCAGGTGGGCTCCGGCCGGAAGAGCCTGGCCTATCGCCTCACGTACCAGGCGGAGGACCGGACGCTGACCGATGGGGAGATTGCCGAAGTCAGACAGACCATCGTCAGGCAGCTGAAGGCGGAGCTTGGTGCCACCCTGCGGGCCTGAGTTTTGTCTCGGGTTGCCACGACCGAGGTGCTACAACCCCCGGAGCAACCCAGCGCAAAACTGGAGCAAGGTGCGAAGGATCTTCTGACCGAAGGAGGGTCTTTCGAGGATCTGCAGACCGGCCTGGTAGGTGGTCAGGGCTCCCTGGCGATCGCCGGACTTCCACTTCTGGACGCCAAGGGCGAGCAAGATCTCGGCCTGTCGCTGATTATCCTTCAAATCGGCGAAGGCGGTGGCCGCCTGACGCAGAGTGGCTCTCGCTGCTTCCCTGTGGCCCTGGCTGGCGTAGAGCCCTCCCAGGTTGCCTAGCACCTGCGCTTCCCGATTACGATCACCCAGCTCGGCGAATGCCTCTCGCGCCTCTTCGAGAGCCGCGACGGCTTTGTCCCACTTGCGCTCCATCCGATGGACGATACCCAGGTTGTTCACCATCTCCGTGGCCTCGAGCTGGTCACCCTCATCAACAAACAGCTGCCGGGCTTTCTCGAACCGATCGGCGGCCTCGAGATACAGCCCTTCCTTGAAAAGCCGCAGCCCCTCGTCTTTCAGGATGTGGGCCGAGGTCAGCTCATTGCCCATCATCCCTCCCGGGGACAGCGCCGATCCGCGATCTCCAACAGCCCCTGAGCAAGGGCCCGAAGCTCGGTCACCGGGAGTTGCGACAACACGACGGCCACATCAAGACAGCCTCTGTTCCCCTCTTCAGCGACGAACTCCTGGACATCCTCCGGAAGCCCGTGAAACCCGCGGTCGATCTCCTTCTGTCGGTGCCACGTGCCCACCGTGCCTCTCCTGCTGTCCAAGAACCGCTCCAAGGGAAGGGACAGGTGCTCCGCCGCCAGTTCCAGCTCCGAGAGAGGGAGGGGTCTCTTGCCGCCCTCGTATTCGGAGAGCCGTTGGGGCGAACAACGGAGAACACGCGCCAACTCCTCTGCGGTCAGCCCGGCCTCCAGGCGAGCCTGACGGAGGAGGGCTCCTACGATGCGATGACGAAGGGTCAACACGGTACGAAAACCCGGGTGGGCCCCATCTCCGGAGCTCAACTCAGGCTCTGGATCGGCGAAGCGATGGATTGGCGCACCGACCACATAGCCAAGGACCTCCAACTCCGGCAACGAGATCGGCACACGCCCCTGCTCATAGGCGTCAATGGTGTCCGCAGAGACCCCCAGGGCGTCCGCACATTCAGCCTGGCTCCGCCTGGCCTGCCGGCGCGCGTCCCGCAGGAGCACGCCAATGATCCGATCACGCACAGTCAGCTTTCGATCAACCATGTGGACCTCCTGTTACGCCGTTAACTCGCGGGCGATTATATCACAACGCGGCCGGGTCGGAAAACGGTCCGGGCGCTGGTCCTAATCCTCTTCCCCGGCCAGGCCGGCCACAAGCAGATCGAGAGCACCCTCTGCCTCCATCTTTCCTGTTTTGATGGCCAGGTCGACGTCTGAGAGGTGTCGGTACACTTGCTCGAGTTGTAAGCCGGTGAAGTGCGTTGCCTGGGTATGGAGCTTGCCAGCTGGGAACGGATGTAGCTTCAGCACATCCGCGATTACCCTGGGGGAGGCCCCGTCCGCCTTCAACTCCTTGACCTGGATCAGGAGCCGGAACTGGCGTACGATCATCCCCAGGAGACCCAGCGGATGCTCGCCAGACTCGAGGAGGCGGTGCAGCGTCTTAGCAGCGGTCTGGCCGTCACGGGATCCCAGCGCATCCACGAGATCGAAGATGACGGCGTCCTGCGAGTAGGGTACCAGAATCTCCACGTCGGCTTCGGTGATCGCCCTGTTACCGTCGGTGTACGTGACGAGCTTGGAGATCTCCTGATCGAGGAGGCGCAGATCAGCTCCCACGACAGCGGCTAACCGGTGGCTCGCTCGTGGTTCGATACGTCCCCCGTGTTTCTGAGCGCGCTTTCCGATCCACCGCGGCAAAGATCTGGTATCCGGTGGCGAGAATAGCTTCTCGTATCCCCGGGGTTCTCGTTGCGCCAATCGCACGATGGGATGGCTCGCTCTGAGAGCTGACTCTTCGACGAAGACAAGGCGGGTCGTCGGGGGTAGGTGCGGGAGGTAATCAGTCAGCTGGTCAACCATTCTTTGCCTGGTTTCTGGCAGCTGGTGACCCTTGCGGGGGACAAGGGTCACCAACAACCCCTCGACGATAACCAGCCGTCTGTCCGCCAAAAAGGGGATGGCGTCGCAGGCGTGGCGCAGCGCGGCCAGGGTTAGCGACCTCCCGTCCAAGGTGGTGGTGTTGAGACTCACGGTGTCGGCGGGGCCGAGACGGCGCTTGAAACTGGACAGGATCTCCGAGCGGCTGAACTCGTCCTCTCCGTGAAAGACGTAGAAGGTGGGCTTCGGCTTCGTCATGACGCCCTTCTCAGCTGGACCCGGCTCGCAGCGAGAGCAACTCCTTAATGAGAGCTAGCTCTGCGTGCGCACCAGGTGAACCACGGCTCCGGCTTGCTCGGTTCTGATGACGCTGTGGATCCTCAGGTCGCCCACGTCCGCGTCAGTCGTCACGTAAGCCTGTAAGGCCGCGCCCAAGGGCCTGGAAAGGATCACGCCCATCGTGGCGACGGCCCACGCCAGGGGTAGGCGAGCTACACGATCGCGAAGGCCCTCCTGCCGATGCCCAAAGAAACCTCCCAGGGCTGCGAATGCTCCCATTCCCGCGACAGCGCCAGCGACGACGTAGTTGGAACCGCAACTCGGGTGGATAGCCAGCTCACGCTGACCAGTCCTCAGCCTTTGCAGGCCCTCCTGGGCGGCTTCCAGGACCTGTTTGGTCGCGACGTCGCCGTAAAGGTAGAAGCCGTGGAAGGAGGAACGGCCCGCCAATCGACGGGTGGTGTCGCGTTTGCTCAACACTTGTATGGTGGCGTGCTCCAATGCATGGTTGCGCCGGACGCGGGCAATGGGTGGGAAGCTAAGCACCGCTGACCAAAGTCCCTGATTCATCGTACCTCCGATGGTTCTACGATCGGCTCGGATCGCGCCGGCACGGCGATGACGATCAGTCGATTGCGCAGACTGCCATAAGGGTGACAGGTGACGAGAGTCAATCTCTCATAATCTGTGGGCATCACATAACGGGCATTCGCCCGCCGTACTTCCAGCGGCTGTCCGGCTTCGGGCAAGATCAGCGTCGCGGAGACGACATAGGTGCGGGAGATCTCGCCTGAATGCACGATGATCTCGTCGTCGAGCTCCAGCGTGTAGAGATCACGGAAGATCTCGCCCCTGGTGGTGTTGTGTCCGTTGAGGACGACATTGCCGGCCTCTCCGAGTAGAGCGGACGTATCGTGCCAGCCCGCTGCGTACCTATCCGGCACACTCCAGGCGACCTCCACCTGACCGTTCACCTCGGTCCTCTCCAATGAGACAGGAACGACGGGTCCATCGACCCCGATGATGGGAATCACGATCCGATCAGGCGGCAGGGCCATCGCTACGGGAGGCTCCGACTCAACAGGCTCTTCTGTGGCAGACGGTGGGGTCGAGGATGCAGCTTCTGGGCTTGGCGACGCCGCAGGTTCTCGCGTAGGAAGGGGGCTCTTCATACTCTGGGATTCCTCGGCTTCCTGTGGTTCCTCGGGCATCGGACTCGAGAGCTCCGAGGTGGGGGTCACTGCGGTCGCCGAGGAGGAGCGAGCCAGGCGCGAGTGGACATACGGATACGCGAGAACGGCGCCCGTCGCCAGCAGCACCACCCCGGTAAGAATCAGCAATCGCGCCACAATCCCAGTCTTCTTCATGGGTCACTTCCTCCCGCCAACGTCCTGGTGGGTGTCAGATTATACTCGCATAGGTAGTCTGCGACAAGGGAACCGATCTGGCCCGAGCATCGATGGGGGCCAGCCTTTCCGCCGAGGGCGGGGGATGGTATAATGCGTGGGTCGAACACGGTTCAACATAAAGGGTAGGGGAGGCTATCACCTGGAGAACTCGCGCCCTCTCATCGCGCTCGCGGCCCTAATCTTGATTGCGTCTCTGCTGTGCTGCTGTTGTTGCGTGGGCGGCCTCCTCATCCAGCGGCCCCACAGCAGAACGGTCCGGGCTCCCGATGTCAGCCCGACTCCATGGGTGGACGCCGCCAACCCCACTCCTCCGGTAGCGGAGACCCTGATCCCCGTGCCGACGCCCGAGGTCGCTCGCGACCGTGCCCACCAGCTGGAGGGGGAGACGGAAGCCGCACTGAGAGAGGCAGTCATCCCGGTGCGCGACCTTCACGATCTGGCGGTCCGCCTGCGAGGGCTCCCGGCCCACGTCGAGCGGACCGTGAACCCCGAAGGGCCTCCCGACTACGAAGTCGGCACCCGCCGCATGTTCAATGCCACCAACGTGGATACGGAGGAGCGATTCCAGCTCCACGCTACCCTCAGGTATCGGACCGACCACGTCTATATGTGGGTTGAGGAAGGGGTGCGAGTCGATCAGGCTGCGCTGGAGGCCGCCGCGGATCTGTTCGAGACGAGGACTTACGTCACGAATCGCGAGTTCTTCGGGTCCGAGTGGAAGCCGGGCGTGGACAACGATCCGCGCCTGAGCATTCTCCATGCCACCAACCTGGGGAATAGTGTCGCTGGCTATTACTCGAGCGCCGACCAGTTTGTGGCTGCGGTGCGTGAGGACTCGAACGAGATGGAGATGTTCTACATCAACATCGACAACGTGAGGATAAACAGCGACTTCTACAACGGCGTTTTGGCGCACGAGTTCCAACACATGATCCATTGGTACACCGACCGAAACGAGGAGACCTGGCTGAATGAGGGGTTCTCCGAGTTGGCGGTGCGTCTCAACGGGTTCAACGTTGGCTCGGATCGGTTCTTTGCGGCTGCCCCGGACACCCAGCTCAACTCGTGGCCCTCAGGGACCGGCGACGCCGGTCCCAACTACGGGGCCGCATATCTGTTCACCTCCTATTTCCTGGACAGGTTCGGTCCTGAGGCCACGCGGGCCCTGGTGGCTCATCCTGAGAACTCATTTGCTAGCGTGGAAGCGGTGCTGGAGGATCTGGGCACCGGCTTAGCGTACGAGGACCTGTTTGCTGACTGGGTGATAGCCAATATGCTGGATGACCCAAGCATCGACGATGGGCGCTACGGTTATCAGGATATCCAGGTACCCCCTTTTCAAATCGAGAGCACCTACCGGCGTCGTGCTTACCCGGTGTCGCAGAGAGCTACGGTGAATCAGCACGGCACCAATTACAAAGAGCTGCAGGGTACGCGTCCCCTGATCTTCAGCTTCTCGGGCTCGACGCAGGTCAAGCTGATCGACACGGTGGCTCGAAGCGGACGCTACGTCTGGTGGTCGAATCGGGGCGACGACTCCAATATGACGTTGACCCAGTCGTTCGATCTCTCTGATGTCAACGAGGCTACCCTCTCCTATTGGACCTGGTACGACATCGAGGAGAATTGGGACTATGCCTACCTGGAGGTCAGCACCGACGGAGGAGAGACCTGGCAGATCCTCGCAGCTCCTTCCAGCGTGGACACGAATCCCAACGGGAACTCGTTTGGGTGGGCCTATACGGGCATCAGTGGGTCGGGCGCGGAGCCGGAGTGGATCAGAGAGGAAGTCGATCTTTCCGATTTCGCGGGGCAAGAGATCAAGATCCGCTTTGAGTACATCACCGACGACGCGGTGCATCGGCCCGGCCTGGCCCTGGATGACATCCGCATTCCCGAGATCGGCTATGCGGAGGACTTCGAAGCTGACGGCGGAGGATGGGAAGCGGCTGGTTTCATCCGCCACGCCAACGTGCTCTCCCAGCGCTGGCTGGTGCAGCTGATTACCTTCGGACCGGAGACCACGGTGGAGCGGCTGGAGGTGGGCGGTGGGGGAACCGGCTCGTGGACGATTCCGTTGAATCAAGACACTGACCGAGCGATCATCGCCGTATCCGCCTTGGCGCCCGTGACAACCGAGCAAGCTGCGTACAGGTACGAGATCAGGGAGCAATGAGGGAGGCTGGAGAATAGGATCAACCCTGGAGGCGGATAGGAATGGTGCAGCAAAGAGCTACTGATGGATGTTGACCAACGTTCCTACCGAGGCCCAATGGAACAGCCACTCCGCCTCTGCAGTGGGCAAATTCACGCACCCGGCGCTCATAGGTTGTCCGAAGTTCGAGTGCCAGTAGGTGCCGTGGATGCCGTATCCGCCGTGGAAATACATGGTATAGGGCACGTCCCGTAGGTGGTAGTCAGGTCCCCTCATATCGGTCTTGAAAAGCTTGACGTAGATCCGGTACTGACCAACAGGCGTGGGGGTTCGGGGGAGTCCCGTGGAGACGAGGATCGTCCGCACGGGCGTGTCGCCCTCATAGGCCGTGAGTGTCTGCGCACTGAGGTCTACGTTGATCCAGCGGACGTCTTCATCGGTGGGGGGAGACGGCAGGCCGGAGTGGGCGGGGGTCGGCGTCTGGGTGGGGTTCGGTGTAGCTGAGGGCGCTACAGTCGGCGTAGGGGACGGAGATGATGTCGGGGTGACGGAAGGTGTCGCCGTGGGCGTCGGCGATGCGGTCGGGGTGGGCGTGGACGATGGGGTTGGGGTGGGTTCGTCCGTCTCTGTTGGCACAGGCGTGACGGTTGCGGTGGGTATCGCCGTCGGGTTGGGATCTGCTAGAGCGGCAGAGACGCTGGTTCCTGTGACCGGGTCAGTCGGAAAGGGTGCTGGAGCGGAACCGCCGCCGAAGGGTAGTCGCTCGGGGGTGTACCAGATCAGGACCAGCAGCATCCCCGCGATCAAGGCAGCCAGTGCGCCGAGCACGAAGATGGGGATGAGGCGCCGCCATCGCATCGGTGCTTGGCGGTACAACGGCTCAGCCGCTGCGGGTTCTTCTGCTTCACGGTTGGCGGCGCGCGCCTGAGCCCAACGCTTCGCGGCTGCGACCCGAGAGTTTTCTGGGTCAAGGGCGAGGGCACGACGGGCGTAGTCCAGGCCAGCTTGTGGGTCGTCGCTCAGCCATGTCATCCAGAGCAGGGCTGGCAAGCTGTCAGGATGCAGAGCAAGCACGGAGCGGAAGGCCTGCCGTGCTTCGGCGTGTCGGCCGTCGCGGGCTGCGGCCTCGCCTATCTGCAGGAGCCTAACCAGTTGAGGGGCCATCCTCCTCCGTTATTTGAATCGGGATCGTATTCGGAAGGGCGACAACTCGAAATGGAGAGCATGAGCTCGCAGACGCGACTTCGACGATCGATCCTGATCATCTCGCTACCAGGTCCGTACGGCGGCGGAGCGGTGGGTGCTCCCTCTACCTTCCGGGTGCCGTGGGCGGTTGGAAGGCCTATTCGCGCATCGAATGGGCGACGCGGCGAGTCTAGCATCAGAGAGGGCGGTTGTCAAATTGGTACCGTGCTCTGCTCTCGGAGCGGCATGACGTCCATTGCGGCATCAGTGTCGCGCCTAAGCGACCGGAGCCGGGGAGGGCGGCGGCCGACGACCGTGTGGGGCGCTCGGACCCTCGGGTACGGGCTGGTGCTCGTTCGTTCTTCTGTGACCCCAGCGGCGCTTGCGCAGTCTACCTGGGTGATTGCGCCACATCGGCTGATGAACGCGCCGGGGAGAGCCCAGGAGCTCGCTCGTGGTTGACCACCAGGTTCAATCGTCAGCTCCCGGGAAAGCCATCCTATTCGGTGAGCACGCTGTTGTCTACGGTCAGCCCGCCATCGCGGTCCCCGTGGCGGAGGTTGCTGCTCGAGCGATCATCGTCCCCGCGCCATCCGGACACGGCTTGAGTCTCGTCGCCCCCGATCTGGGCCAGCGCTCCACGCTGAAGGAGGCCCGGCCTCGGGAGCCGCTGGCCTTTGCGGCGCGACTTGTGCTGAGGCATCTGGCTGAGCCTGAACCCGATGCCAAGGTCGTGATCCGGTCCTCGATTCCTATGGCAGGGGGACTGGGTAGCGGAGCCGCTGTCTCGGCAGCGATGGTGCGGGCATTGGCACGCTTCTTGGGGCACTCCCTCTCTCGTGGCGAGGTGAGTCGACTGGTCTTCGAGGTCGAGAAGATCCACCACGGCACCCCCAGCGGCATCGACAACACGGTCATCGCATTCGAGCAGCCCGTCTACTTCGTGAGGAGAGAAGGCACCGGCCCCGAACTCCTGTCCGTGGGAGCCCCTTTGACCCTGCTGATTGTGGACTCCGGCCTCCCGAGTTCTACGAAGCAGCTCGTGAGCCGCGTGCGTCGGCGTTGGCGCCGAGACCCGGTTGGCCTGGAGGCGCTCTTCCGGCAGATCGGGGCTGTCGCCAGACAGGCGCGCGGTCACATCGAGATGGGAGACGTGGGTGCTCTGGGGCCCCTTATGGACGAAAACCACAGCCTGCTCATTGAGCTGGGCGTGTCTTCCCCAACGCTCGACCGATTGGTTCGAGTTGCGAAGGCTGCCGGCGCCTCGGGGGCGAAGCTTTCTGGGGCGGGGGGAGGGGGCTGCATCGTAGCACTGATCGAGCTCGACGGCAGCCGTGCCGCCGAGGCGCTGC
>SKQX01000103.1 GCA_007118795.1 Thermoflexales bacterium
CGCTGCCGCGGAGGTCGGGTTGAACCCCTACCGACTGGAAATCGCCAATATCCGGGAGCAGGTCGCCTGGCCGCACCAGCGGGAACCAGAGGCAGCCACTCGGAAGGCGATCGAAGTGGTACGCACCCTCGTCGAAAAAGTCAGTGCCAATGAGGAGCTGCGTCCCTTCGAGTTACCCATCACGCGCCGAGCCCTGGTGGTGGGAGGCGGCATTGCGGGTCTCACGGCAGCCCTCGACATCGGCGATGCAGGTTACCCGGTCCTCCTCGTGGAACGGTCAGACCAGCTGGGCGGCCATATGGCTGAGCACTCGCAACTCTACCTGAATCTAGACGCGGGAGACGAACTCCTCAACCAGCGTCTCGAGGCAGTCCGCCAGCATCCTCACATAGAGATCCTCATGGGAACCCAGGTGGCGGGGCTCGATGGCTATGTGGGCAATTTCAGCGTTCAGCTACAAGCTGACCGCGAGCCGGCACCCACTGAGGACGGACAAGAAGAGACCCGATGCGAAGACGTGGGCGCCGTAGTTCTCGCCACTGGATTCGACCTGTATGAGAAGGGCCATCTGCCCGAATACGGCGGCGATCGCTACCCCGACGTGGTCGACAGCCTCCAGTTCGAGTCTATGCTGCGCGAAAACGCTGTCCGTCGCCCATCAGATGGCAGGGTGCCCGAAGAGGTGGTCTGGGTCCAGTGCGCTGGGTCGCGTGACCCGGAACAACACCACGCCTACTGCTCGAAGATATGCTGCATGTACGTGGCGAAGCAGATCATCGGCTACCGACGCGCCGTGCCGCAAGGACAAGCGTACGTCTTCTACATCGACATTCGGTCACAGGGAAGAGGATACGATGAGTTTGTGCAGCAAGCGATGGAGGAACACGACGCCTTGTACCTGCGCGGCAAGGTCTCAAAGATCGTGCCCCAGGACGGACGAATGGCCGTGTGGGGCGTCGACACCCTGGTGGGCAACTCGGTACGGGTGAGGGCCGACCTGGTGGTGCTGGCCACGGCCGCTGTACCCAGCGCCGGAACCGAGGACCTGGCTCGAAGCACCCGCGCCGCAACGGACGAAAGTGGCTTTCTCTCTGAAGCGCACCCCAAGCTGCGCCCCGTCGAGAGTCTAACCGCGGGCGTCTACCTGGCCGGGGGATGCCAGTTCCCGAAAGACATACCGGAGACCGTTTCCCAAGCGTCAGGCGCCGCGGCAAAGGTGCTGCGCTTGTTCGCCAAGGATGAGATGACACAGGAGCCTACTGTGGCATACTTGGTGGAGGAACTGTGTTCCGGCTGCGGCACTTGTGTCGAGGTTTGCCCCTATGAGGCCCGTGAGCTGCATCCACACCTTGCCGTCGCCACTGTTAACCCGGCACTGTGTCAGAACTGCGGTGCTTGCTTAGTTGCGTGTCCCAACAAGGCCACCCGCATTCACAACTGGACTCCGAAGCAGATTTTGGCCATGGCGGATGCCGTCGTTTAGCTCAAAGGATGCGGAGAGCGAGCTGGGCAGTAGACACGGGATCCGCGCGATGAAACAATGTAACCTGAGACCCATATGAGAGACAGGAAGCCGGTAGGCAATCACAGCGCGGTCCCACGCGTCCTGATCATTGGGGCCGGCATTGCGGGGATGCAAGCCGCCCTCGATATTGCTGAGGCAGGCCACGAGGTCCTGCTGGTCGAGCGAATGCCGTCCATCGGGGGGCGGATGGCGCAGCTATCGGAGACCTTCCCAACTCTGGACTGTGCCCAGTGTATTCTCACCCCGCGGACAGTCGAGGTAGGCCACCACGAGCAGATTCAGCTGATAACGCACGCTGAGATTGAATCGATCGAGGGTGAAGTGGGCGATTTCCGCGTGCGCATCCGTCGCCGCGCTGCCTACGTGGATTGGGATCTATGCACTGGCTGTGGCCTCTGTCAGGAGAAGTGCCCGGGGCGGGCCCCGTCCGACTTCGAGCGAGGAACGGGAGAGCGAGCCGCCATCTACACCCTATCGCCTCAGGCAGTCCCTAACAAGCCGATCATTGATCCAGAGCACTGCATTCACTTCCTGCGAGATCGTTGCGGAGCGTGTGCCAAGCTCTGCCCCGTGGGCGCTGTCGACTTTGAACAGCAGGACACCATCTTGGAAGCAAGCTGCGACGCCATCATCCTGGCTACGGGATACGACATCTACGGGCTGGATCAGATGCCGGAATACGGCGGCGGGAAGGTACCCAATGTCATAGACGCGCTGGCTTTCGAGCGGCTGCTGTCCTCCTCAGGGCCCACCAGTGGCCAGGTACAGCGCCCGTCCGATGGTCGAGTCCCTGACGAGGTGGTCTTCATCCAGTGTGCCGGCTCGCGAGATCCACAGAAACACCTATCCTACTGCTCGAAGATCTGCTGTATGGTGGCGGCAAAACAAGCCACTCTCTACCGCCACCGCGTCCACGATGGGCAAGCCTACATCTTCTACATCGATATCCGGGCGGCAGGCAAGGGATATGATGAGTTCACCCAGAGGGCTATGGAGGACGAAAGGGTGGTCTACGTGAGGGGCAAGGTATCCCGCCTCTTCCGGGACCGGGATCGCGTCGTCGTGATGGGCGCCGACACTCTCACCAACCGCCAGGTCCAGATCGCTGCGGACCTCGTCGTCGTCGCCCCGGCCCTCATATCCCATCCGGAGAGCGTACGCCTGGCCGAGATGCTTAACCTTCCCACCGACCGACACGGCTGGCTGCTGCCCCTGAACGAAAATGTCCATCCTGTGGAGACATCGCGCCCGGGCGTATACCTGGCAGGCACCGGGACGGGTCCCATGGACATACCGGAGACGGTGGCTCATGCCAGTGGCGCCGCCTCGCAAGTCTTGAAGCTATTCGCCATTGGTTCCCGCTAGTAGATGGCACAGTGGGGCTACTGGCTGGGTGTGGAGTGTATGCTGATTTTCGGAGGCATTACTACGCGAAGATTTCGTCCCACAACCCTTACTTGCGGGAAGCATGACTTCAGCGCAGGTAGTCACGCTGCTTTATGGGCGCCTAAGGGCGTTTTTGCTACAATCTCAGCGGGGCGCGCGCCGGCTGAGCCCCGGATGACGCTTCGTACCGGTGACTTCTGGGCTTTCAAGGGAGGCCATTGCGTTGGCGATACTAACTATCCTCGATGACGTCAAGGCCGCAGGTGCTGTGGCTTCGGAGATGCAACAGGCCCTGAGTTTCTCGGATCGGGAGTATAAATCTGACCAGTCCGTGGTGACCGAAGCCGACCGCCGGGTGGAGGCACTCCTTTGTGGGCGGATCGCTACAGCGTATCCTGGTGCCAATATCATCACAGAGGAGGCCGCACGGCCTTTCGATCCAGAGAGACCGCTCACGTTTGCTGTCGATCCCATTGACGGCACCGATGTCTATAGTCAGGGGATGAACGGATGGTGCATCTCCGTGGGTCTGCTGGACGAGCAGCTGGTCCCGGCGGGGGGCATCATCTTTGCGCCCTGTCTCGACCTGCTGTTGGTCGCCGACGCGGACACCGGAGCCACCTTAAATGGGTCTCCGCTGCCCTCAATAGGCTCCCCGGAATCGATCTCCGTCCGATCGAATCTGATGGTCACCTCACGAGTTCACAAGCATCTCGATTTGAGGGGATACGTCGGTAAGATCAGGGGGATCGGTAGCGCAGCCCTACACCTATGCTACCCCCTCATCTACCGGGCTGTCATCGGAGCCGTTGAGGGACCCGGCGCGCACATCTGGGACATAGCGGCCGCCCACGCCATCAACCGGGCCCGAGACTGGGACCTGGTCTACCTGAACAGCAAGCCAATCGATTACTGGTCCCTGAGGGATGGACGCCCCGCTGAGGACGTTATCATGGCTGGGCACCCACGCAGCGTGGGTCAGCTTAGGCATGTCCTGAGAAGAGTGGGTTGAGGTAATGGACAGGCTTCGGCTGGCACCACTGATGGGTACGGCTCGCGTCCCCTTTCTCATCCTGACACCTGCGTGTGTCGCCCTGGGTATTGGCGCCGCCGACTGGACCACCGGAGAGCTCCAGGGGATCCAGGTGGTGCTCTGCCTGCTGGGTGCGCTGGCCGCCCACGTCAGTGTCAACGCGCTGAACGAGTACGTCGACTTCCGAACCGAACTCGATTTCCACACCGCGCGTACGCCTTTCAGCGGGGGGAGCGGGACTCTGCCCCGCAGCCCTGAGCTAGCGGGTCAGGCCCTGGCCATGGGGCTGCTCAGCCTGGTGGTTACTGCCTTGATTGGGCTTTACTTCGTGTGGATCCGCGGCCTGGCTCTCCTGCCCCTCGGCATCTTGGGCCTCATTGTTGTGGTCATCTACACGCCCTGGCTAGCCCGAGTTCCTTTCCTCTGTCTTATCGCGCCGGGCCTGGGATTCGGTCCGCTGATGGTGATGGGGACGGGTTTCGCCCTGACGGGAGAGTACTCGTGGACGGCCCTTGTCGGGTCTCTGGTCCCGTTCTTCCTGGTCAGCGACCTGCTGCTCCTTAATCAATTCCCCGATGCAGAACCGGACCGTCATGTGGGGCGGCGGCACTACCCCATCGCCATCGGTCGACGCGCGAGTAGCGCGGTCTACAGCGCCTTCCTCCTTCTCAACTACCTTTCGATCATCACGGGCGTTGTGTTGAACCTGCTCCCCGCTGCAAGCCTGCTCGGTCTCGGCACCCTGATTCTCGCCGTCCCGACCGCTCGGAACGCGTACGTGCACGCCGACGATCTGGAAGAGCTTGTCCCCTCTCTCGGCATGAATGTTATCATCAACATCGCCACGCCCCTGCTGGTGGCCCTTGGGCTCTTCCTGGGCTGAACAAAGACGTTTCGGTGTCGTACCGATCTGCAGGCTGCTTCCTTCCCGGCCGGTCGTGGGGGCTCCCCAGCGGCCCCCTTCTGTCGGCTGCTTCACGAATCCATCAACCACCCCAGTTCTTGAACACCACCGGCGCGGGAGCGAATCCAAGGGGGCACTGCGTTGAAAGCTCCGGCGGGCGAACCGGGATACCTGTCACGAGAGGACCACGTCTCTCAGACTGGTTTGTGCGGTCTCGCCACCCACTCCTGCGTCTGAGTTTGACTGTCGCGGCAACCGGTTCGACACGAGTCCGTCCCCGGACTTGCGCCCTTGCCCCGGCGGGCTACACTTCGAATCGCATGCATCACGGTCACCGTCCCTTGCCCCATACACCTGCCGTCGGACCCAGCAGCCTAATCTGACGACCAGAGGCATTATCTTGAAACCAGAACACTCAGACAGCCGGAACCACATCGGCGTGCTCAACGAGCAGCCGCTGCACGCCGCGCTCAAAGAGTGGTATGCATCGTCGGGATCCCGTCTTGAGGCCGCAGTGGACGACTTCGTGGTCGATGTCGTCCGGGATGACCTCCTGGTGGAGATCCAGACGGGGAACTTCTCGAACATCAAGGATAAGATGACCACGCTCGCCGCGCATCACCCCCTCCGGCTCGTCTATCCCATCGCCCGCCAGAAATGGCTTCTCAAGCTTCCCAGTCAGCGCGGTGAGGAGGTCCGGCGACGGAAATCGCCCAAGCGAGGACGGGTTGAGGAGCTCTTCAAAGAGCTCGTCAGCTTTCCCCAGCTGATCTGCAAAGAGACGTTCTCCGTGGAGGCGGTCTTCATCCACGAGGAGGAAGTGCGGCGCCACGACCCCGGGCGCTGGCGGAACCGGGGATGGGTCACCGTCGAGCGCCGCCTCATCGACGTTGTCGACACCCGACTCTTCAGCTGCCCTGGAGACCTCGCCGCCCTCCTGCCCAAAGGCCTCCCGGCACGCTTCACCACCGCCGATCTCGCTCACTCTATGGAGGGGCCCCGTTGGCTGGCCCAAAAGATGGCCTACTGCCTCCGCAGTACGGGCGCCATAGCCCAGGTTGGTAGACGAGGCCGGGCGAAACTCTATACCCTCACTCCTGGATGAGGTTAAGCGATGCATCTACCGCGGCTTCCGTCCCAACCTCCACGACCTCCGCGTCATCCTGGCACGCCGGACCCTGATCCGCTCAGCCCTCCGCGACGAGCATCTCGACGCCGCCGTCTGCGAGCGACTCATGCTGGTCGTCACCGGGGTCGACGGCTGCCGCTACTGCTCGTCCGTCCACGCGCGTCAGGCCTTGCAGGTCGGGATACCGCTTGAGCAGACTGACCCGCTTGGGGCAGCGATGTTCGACGATAGCCCGACCAACGAGGTGCCTGCTCTCCTCTATGCACAGCACTGGGCCGAGGCAGACGGAAATCCGGATCCAGACATACGCCGGCGCATTCGGCATCGGTATGGCCAGGAACGACTGGCCAGTATCGATGCTGTGCTATTCATGATCCGCGTGGGAAACCTGCTGGGAAACACCATCGACCACTTCTTCCACCACCTCTCCCTCGGCCGCTGGCGGACCCCAAGGGGCGGTGCAGGCTAGAGGCGCGTCAGCTCTGGAAGGCCCGCCCGCATACCCACCGGTTGCGCGCGCAACGGCCCATACGACACGGCAGCGGCTGCGCGACAGAGCAGGTTTCGATGCCTACCCATCTCCGACAAGCCCTCAACTGCCGCAAGCGGCGATCTCACACGCCAAACAGCTGCTCCTTCATAAGCCCGAGATATCGACCCGCCACAAAGCTCAAGGCCTTCTCGGCCAAGATGAAGTCCTCAGATAGTGCCCGGAGCACGCGCTCCAGCCCCTGCACAGACGCACTCTTGTGTTCCGAGGCCAGCCGGTAGAAAGCCTGTCCGTGCGCTTCATAGTCCTCCCGGCTGACCACTGTACTGGCCCGGGCCCGAGGGCGGATCTCTCCGCTCACCGGATACCGGTGCCGCGCCCGGATGGCGCTGGGGAATATGCCGCTCAGGAAGAGACACACGTCACCGATGCGCCGGTAGGGCTCAAAGCGCTGCTCTTCGTCCACAGCCTGTGAGTAGCGTATCAACCCCTCCACATCCAACTCGTTCGTGCGGTACCGACGCCAGATTCCTTCGCGAACCCGCACAGTTAGCGACACACTCTCAATGCGCGTGAAGGAGGACAACATCGCCGCCAGGTACGAGCGGAGCTCGTCGCGCTCCAGGAGATCCACCACTTCGTCCGTGTCGAACAGGATGACCTTCTGCAGGCTCCGTAGCTCGGTGGTGTACGAGGCCTCGGCCAGATCACGGCGCGCCCTCCGCAGTAACACTGCAAACATCAGATAGGGGGAGACGTGCAGCAGGACTTCCCTGCCGCCGATGAGCCTCTCGAAGAGCCGTTCATCGTCGAGCATCGCCTCTAGGAACCGCTCGTCCTCCTGAACCAAGCCGACCGCGCGCTCCTTGTCCCCGGTTCCCGGCATGAGCGTGTCGACCAGAAATCGTATGTCTCGCCGCTCTAATCTCCAGTCCCTCATAGGACACCTCATTATCCTGATGCTTTCGCCACCTCAGCCCTTCCAATCACTGGGCTCATTCGCCATATTAACCCGATGGTTCAGCGCGGTCAAGCGGAAGCCGCCATACATCGATAGCGTCGATCTCGTGGGGTGCTTCCGTCAGGTGATAGGGCTACCGAAGGAGACGTGACCATGGAGAATTAGCTGACCATTAAGGTTCCACATGTATGCGGTAATCCTCACACTCCCAAAGCGCGGCGGGTTGGTCTAGCAAGGCTGCCAGAGGAATGCTCAGCGAACTACTTCAACCGCGCCCGTCCGGGGGCGACGGTGACGAAGACGGGGAATGGTGAGCGATCAATTTGATACGCCCTGCTCCTGTCGGGAGCACTGGCGTCTGACAGGAGGGCACCTGCTCAGTGCTCGATATCTGAGTAGCGCCGACATGTCACTTCTGCGAAAGAATCTCCGTCGCCTGACAATGATGACCAGACCCTCGAACGGCGGCTCGCCTGGGCGTCTCCTCGATAGGTTTGTATCCCCCCCGATTCGAGGCGCGCATAGTGTCTACCAGCAGCCTGGTTCATGCGGGCACCCCGGCTATCCCGAGTGCCAGCTCAGACGTCCAAACCGACCATCGCTCACCCGACAAGGGACGGGCAGCGCTGTGAACCCGAAGCCTGCCCACAGCTGTCATCCTAACCTCCTCCAGCCCTTGAGCTGGAAACGCTGAAGACGCTGCCAGCCTAGTCGTTTCTCTCCTTTGAGGAGCTCTATGGGGATGGCATCTAGCAAGCGGCTCCAGCCGCAGCGCGAGTTGTTGGAATTCTGAGTGGTGTCCGCACCGCAGATCCATTGGGATGACAGGTGTGAGGTTCGTTCATTCTGAGTGGTCGACGCATCATGGATCACATGTAAGTTTGCGCGGCCAGCGACTCTTTCCCAATCCCTCACCCATATGGTATAATGACGAAATGCCGCCGCATAGACGAGGTCTACGGTGTCTGTTGCGCCCTAGTTTCGACTGTTCCTGGCCTCTGCTCGTTGCGTCTATCGCATTGTTCGCTCTAGCTGCCTGTGCAGGCGTACCTGCCAGCACCCCGACCAAGCCCGTTGCCCTGGTGATTTCGCCAATAGTCACCATCGAACCGATTGTACCCACCCCGACGTCGACAGAGTCAGCACCAGCTACAATGCCCTCGGCTTCGGCTACAGCCACGGCTCAGCCGCCCACGGTTTCGCCCCTCACGGCGACACGCCCACCCCTCACCGCCACTCCCGAGCCCGCTATTCACCTCTTCACAGCGGATGTGGAAATCGCCGATCCCGGCGAGACGATCACGCTGACCTGGCACTGGAGCGGCGCAGACACTGGCACCATCTACTATCTCTGGCCCACCGGCCAACTCACAGGGCCCCACTGGGAGATTGGGCCAACCGGTTCGCTTCGGGTCACCATCCTTCCAGAGCGACGGAACTACGACACCTTCGCCCTGCACCTATACGGTGCTGATGACTCCGGTGTAGTCGCACAACAGTCGCTGCAAATCGCGCTCCGCTGCCCGGATGAGTGGTTCTTCCAGCCAGCTCCCGACATCTGCGCAGCCAACGCAGCCGTTGTCTCTGATGGTGCGGAGCAGACCTTCGAGGGCGGAACTATGCTCTGGAATCGAGCGGAAGGCCTGATCTATATCCTCTACGACGACGAGCTCCAATCGCAATGGCACGCGACGGTGGACAGATGGGAGGAAGATGAGCCCGCTTTCGACCCCACCCTCGAGCCGCCGCCGGGCTTCTACCAGCCCGTGCGGGGCTTCGGACTCGTCTGGCGTGAGCACTCCACCGTCAGGGAGCGGCTCGGCTGGGCCCTGGCGCCCGAGCATGGCTATCGGACCGCCACGCAGCGTACCTCCCACGTCCGGTATCGAGATATCTACATCCGCGCCTTTGA
>SKQX01000097.1 GCA_007118795.1 Thermoflexales bacterium
ATCGGCCGGCCCGGGCTGAAGGATGGGGTCCCAATCGGCGCATTCGTTGGTGTTGGCCAGGACGTGGTTGTTCGACAGCAGAAAGAGCTCCGCCCCGCGGTGGACCAGACAGCCGAAGGTCCCCGCTGTGATCATATAGTGGCCCACCGACACCCCCGGAGGAACGACCGGGCGCCAGCGATCTCGCGGACTGGGCTCCAGCGGGCCCTCGGGGAAGGCCCGCAGCACGCCGGTCTCCACGACATCTGTCCGCAGATCGTCCAGTCTCTGCGGGACCCGATCCTGGGGCGTCAATGCTGCCAACGGCTTTTTCTGCGTGACAGAGACGACGACGCTCAACTCACCCGTGTCCTCGCCGCGCCTGATCTTGTGGCCCAGGCCTACGCCAACGACGTTCCGCTTTCGCAGGAGATCGTCAGCATAGCTGTTCTTGACTTGCTTCGCCTTGGCCACCTGTTCAGCCATCGCACCTCCTCACCGACGCGTCGAGGGCTCGCGGTTCGCCCATGGGCCGGACATCGACAGCGACCCCCTCTAGCTCCTCCGGTATCGTGTCGTCTGGGTCCAACATGGAGCTGACCACCTTTCGCGTGACGGAGACGACGATCACCGGTTCATCGGTGAGCTCCCCCTCTCGCTCTCGAAGCCCAACCCCTACGCCCACGACGTTGGCTTTGCCCATCAGTTCTTCCTCGTAGGTCCTTCTCACCCGCCGAACCTGATCCATCAGCTCCTCGGGTGTGAAGCGCTCTTCTCTTCGGCGCTCCGAATCCTCTGCAGACCGTCCGCGGGAGCCCAGCCCAATCCCCAGGGCCCCCAGCCAGCGCCGACAGCCCCTGCGACCGCCACTGATTTGCGTAGATCTCTTCTGACTTGTTCCCATGATTCGCTCTCCACCCAGGCGTCCTCTCCCTCGACCTCAGCTCCACCCGATTGGCCGTCAAGAAGCTGTTTCAATCCCCCCTTGCCGGGCTCACCGGTGGACAGATCCGATGGGCGACACCGGCGGCTTCGGAGCCATCCGGCTCATTCGCCCTCACGGACCTCGACTGACAGCTCAGCGTGGACCCGTTTCAGGCCATTCTCCACCCGCCGCCGGAATCGCCGACGGTCGTCTTCAGAGAGCTCGAAGAGCGACAGGAGCTCAGCGGAGAAATCCGCGGGCTCTTCCGTCGGCTCCTCGTGTCGGTGCAGGGAGCGCATCCGTCGGCGAGTCACGCGGATGTACTCGCTCAGCGACTCGGTTCCAGCCTGATCGCTCAATGGGCCCCGGCCCGGAACAAGGGTGAAGCCGGCGTATCTCGGGCGCCGGAGTTCGGTCAATGTGTGAAGCCACGCTCTCGTATCCGGCGTCTCGTCCATGACCGGCGGCCTGCCCACCACCAGGGTGTCGCCCACGAAGACGACCTCCCGATCGGGCAACTCCACCCAGGCGGAGCCGGGTGCCGCCCCCTCCACTCGCTCGATGGTCACGTCGACTCCACCCTTATGCAGGGTCAGCGCCTGGCCGAACAGGATCTCCGGGAGTACGATCTCCATGTCCATCAGAGCCGGCTCCTGCTCCGGATGCTCCCGGCTGAGACGCCGGATCACGTTCCGCCAGAACCCTTGGGTGTAATCAACCGCCAGCTGGTAGGCGGCTCTCGAAGCGACGATAGGTGCCTCGAGTAGGCCAGCGCACAGCAAGCGATGGGGATGGGCATCGGTCAGGGCGGTGTAGACGATGGGCTTCCCGGTCACGGCGCCGATCCTCTCGCGCCAGTCGACCGCGTTCTCCGGCAGCGTTGGGGCGTCCAGGGCCACCACACCCTCAGGTCCAACCACACAGGCGACGTTGACGTAGGGGTATTCAGTTGAGACGTACACGTTAGGCGCGATCTCTTTCATCCTGTCTTCCTTGTGGTCTCTCCCAGATGGTCAGCAGCGGCTTGCCTGCGGCTGGCGCGAGTTCTCCGGCTCTCTCCCACCGATCAAGCGTGCTCCAGTTCCTCCAGCAGCTCTTCGAGAAGATCCTTTATGTCGCCCAGAGGGGTCGCCGGTGCGCTGCCCTGAGCGACGTTCGGTCTGCCGCCCCCTTTACCGCCCAGGCGCTGGCACGCTTGTTGGAGAAGCTCGTTGACGTTCAGATCCAGGGCCTGGGCCCGGGCGAAGCAGCAATGGGTCCTGTCGTCGACGCTAAACAGCAGGGCCACGACAGCGGAGTGGTCGACCAGCTTCCGGGCCAGGGTGCGGAGATCATCAGGACTGCGGTCCGGCCATACCTGGCCTACCACTCGATAGGGACCTCGTGCCTCGGCGGTGGCCAGAAGTTGGTCGCTCTGGAGATCGAGGAGGTCCTGTCGCAGCGCCCGCTCAGTGCGGCGAAGCTCCCGACGCTCGTCCTGCAACCGCTGGATGGCCAAGTCCAGCTCCCGGTAACCGACGGTCATTCGGCTGGCCAGCGCGGTCAGCGTGTCGTGCTTCTCCCGGTAGTCCCGGAGCGCCCGCTCACCGCAGACGAAGGTGACCCGCGTCTCGGATCCTCGCCGCTCCAGGTCGACGATCTTGATCGTGCCGACCTCGCCGGTCCGCGCTACGTGCGTGCCGCCACAGGGGTTGACGTCGAAGGGGGGGCTCTGCCCTCTTCCCCGGGCGCCGGCGATGATGAGCAGGCGGATGGGGCCGGTTACGTCATCCGGGGGATCCACGTCGTAGGTCTCTGGGGTGCCGCGGTCCAAGAGCTCGATGGCGATCGGCCGGTCATCCCACACAACCTTATTGGCAAGCGTCTCAGCGGCTACCACGTCCTCCATCGTGAGCCCGCTCACGTCGAGGTCGATGGTGCTCGACGAGGTGCCGAGATGGAAGCCCACGGTCGCCGCGTGGAGCCGCCTATCCAGGGCCGCCGAGAGGATGTGCTGACCCGTGTGCTGCTGCATGTGGTCGAAACGACGCTGCCAGTCTACCTCGCCCTGCACGTACCGGTCGGGGATGGGCTCGGAGAGCACGTGGACCACGGCTTTGTCCCCTTCTCGCTTGACGACATCGATCACCTGGATCTCCCCCAGAGTACCGCGGTCGCCCGGTTGGCCGCCGGATTCCGGGTAGAACCCGGTCTGGTCGAGCACCACTGCGGGACGACCATCCCACGTCAGCTCCTCGACGACCTGGGCCTCGAATCGACATCGGTAGGCGTCGTTTGCGTACAATCGCTGGGTCATCGGTCCTCCACGGGCAGGCGGAACTTAAAGTGGCTTCCCTCTCCCAACTCACTCTCTACCCAGATCTCCCCTCCGTGGGCCTCCACAGCCAGCTTGCAGAAGGAGAGACCGAGACCGGTCCCTCTGGTGCCCCTGGCGTTTTCCAGCCGGGTGAAGGCTTCGAAGAGCTGCTCCTCCGTCCCCGGCGCCATGCCGGGGCCGTTGTCGGAGACGGTGAAGACCAAGGCCCCGTCCTCTTGTACGGCTTCGATGGATATGGTCCCCTCGGCAGGGGTGAACTTCGCCGCATTGTCCAGAAGGTTGGTCAGGACGCGTGTGGTCAGGTCGCGGTCCACGTAGAGCGGCGGAAGCTCGCCCGGGACATTGACGACCAACTTCTGCCGTTTCTTCTTGATGAGAGGAAGCACCAACTCGACCGCCTCCTGAGCCAGGGGCTTGGCGCCCACCAACGCCTTATTCAGCGTTGCCTTGCCCAGTTCGAGCCTGCGGATGTCCAGCAGAGAGTCGATGAGCCGATGCAGTCTATCACTGCTTCGCATAGCCATCTCCAGCACGTCGAGCAACGAGACGGTTTCGTCCTCTTGCAGCACCGCTGTGTGGATCACCTGCAAGCTGCTGACTACGTTGGCGAGAGGGTTGCGCAGATCGTGCACGATCATCTGCGCCAGGTCATCCCGCATACGTTCCAGTTCCACTCTCTCGGTGATGTCGTGACCGATCCACTCAATGGCGGGGCGTCCGCCGTACTCGATGGGCGTCATCTGGACCTCGTACACAAGGGTCCCTTCCGATCTTTCCAGGCTCATCTCCGTCTCCACCTGGTCTCTCTCCCACAGTTCCTCCCAGGGGATCCCGATTTCAGCTTCGGCTTCGGCCAGCACGCTGAACCAGGAGGAGCCGATGAGCTCCTCTGTCGTGCCACCGAAGACCTCGCCTGCTTTCTCATTCAGATCGATGATCTGGCCTTCGCGGTCTATGATGACGGTAGGCGCGGGACTGGCGTGGAATAGTCTCTCGTAGCGGCGCCCAGCCTCACAAGTACTCTGGAACAACCGCGCGTTGCGGATGGCCGGGGCCGCCTGGTCGGCGACTTGGGCGAGCAGCGCCGCTGTCCTCTCATCGAAGGAACCGGCGTGCGGGTTGAAGGCCTCGAGGACGCCGATGATGCAGTGGTCGATCGTGATGGGTGCCGCTAACACCATCTCGGTCCGGACGCCAGTCCTTTCGTCGATGACGGGCCTGAAACGCGGGTGATCACAGGCATCGGGGATCAGGACGGCCGCTTCGGACTCAGCGACCAAACCGGCGATGCCCTCATCCAGGGGCAGGCGGAGGCCCGTCACGGGACCGCTGGCCTCGCCAACGTCTGCTTGGAGTACAAGCTGCGCAGCCTCCTCATCCACTATCGCCACGGAGACCCCGGTCACGTGGAAGCACTCGCGCACCTGGGACATCAGCAGCCGGATGACCTCATCTAGATCGAGTGTCGCGAGCAGAAGCTGGCTCGTCTCGTAGAGGAAGGTGAGCTCCGTCAGCGTGGCCTCAAACGGTGGATCCCGTCGAACTCCTCGCGACCGGTCATCCATTCCCGTCCTCCTCCAGCAGCAGCTCTTTGCGAACGCCCAGCCTGGCCAGAACCTCTTCCACGATTAGCTCCCGGTGGCGGTTGTTGCCGACGAAATCCAATGTATCCGTCGGAGCGGTCAGGATGGGACACAGATCGAAGCCATCCACCCACCGTTCGTACAGCTCGTTGAGCTGGCCCAGATAGGCCGTCGGGATCTTTCTCTCGAACGATCGCCCACGCTTTCGAATGCGTTCCTCCAGAGTCGGGACCGACGCCCGCAGGTAGACGATGAGGTCCGGAGGCGGCAGCACCGACGTCACCACCTGATAGAGCTCCGAGTAGCTCTCGTAATCCCGCGCATCCATCCAGCCCTGGCGGTGGAGATTGCGGGCGAAGACCTCGGCATCCTCATAGACCGTTCGATCCTGGACCACCGAGTCCGCCCGCTGGAGCAGCTGCCAGTGATGGCGCAGGCGACGGGAGAGGAAGTAGATCTGGGAGTGAAAGCTCCAACGCTCCATATCCTCGTAGAAGTCGGGCAGGTAGGGATTGTCGTCGACGGCCTCAAAGAAAGGCTCCCAACCCAGGCGCTGGCTGAGGAGTGCAGTCAGGGTGGACTTGCCCACCCCAATATTGCCCGCGATGGCCACGAACCGCTTCACGCGAGGTCCTGGTCCACCCACAACGCAGTCCGGATACTGGCCCATCAATCCAAGTCCCCGTCTAGCTCCCGCGCTCCATCGCATGACCACGGCTTAGCTTCGCACGCCTGGCGGCATCTATCCATCGGGCATCGGTCTGCACCGGGCCCGGGCGGGTCCAGGCGGGCAGAGCAGCTCTATCCTGTCATCCCGTTAGCGGCTCGCTCGCGTACCGAGGCTCTGGAGCCGGGTGGCTGCTCGATGTCGACGCCCACCCGTTTAGCGAGGAGGATCAGACACTCCATCGCATCCTTCAGGCTCTCCTGGAGGATGGACGTCGGTTGACCTGCCAACCCCCCTGGGTCCGCGGCGAGCAGCGGTCCAAGTCGCGCCATGGCCTCATTGGCGCGCATAAATGTGTCCAGAGCCTCCCGGCTCTTCCCTTCCGCAATCCGTCTCGGCGGCGGCCTATCCTTCCTGACCTGGGGCCGTTCCATCGCCGGCAGCGCCTGCTGATACCCACCAATGCCCAGTGCCCTTCGTACTTCATCTTCCACGAAAGCCAGAGCCGTGGCGTCTCGGACGACATTCAGATCCTCGGTATCGATGGTGAGGAGCGGCGTGCTTGTATAATGGGAGAAATACCGTGCGTAAGCTGCCTCTACGCTGGCGACGTACTCCCGGTCCATCTTCCTTTCGTAGGAGCGATCGCGGGCCGCAATGCGCGCGATCAGGGCGTCTGTATCTGCCCGGAGGTAGACCACCAGATCCGGCCGGGCGACCTGCTCCTCGAGGACGTTGTAGAGCCGCCGATAGATCTTGAGTTCTTCCACATCCAGGTTCAGGCGGGCGAAAAGGCTGTCCTTCCCGAAGGTATAGTCCGAGATCACCGATTCGTCCCGGGTCAGGGAAAGGATCGACTGCTGCTGGCGGTATCGGCTGAGCAAGAAGAACATCTGCGTTTGAAACGCGTACCGGGCCCGGTCCGCGTAGAAGTTGCCCAGGAAAGGGTTCTCGTCGAAGGCCTCCAGGACCAGCTGCGACCCCAGCCGGGGCTGCAGGAGGCGGGCCAGGGTAGTCTTCCCCACGCCAATGGGACCTTCGATAGCCAGGAAGAACGGTCTGGGCATCGGCCTCACGACGCCACCCGTTCCCCGTGGGCCAGTAGGGTGTCCACCATGGCGGGATCCCTTCCTTCGGCGTACACTCGCAGCACCGGTTCCGTGCCCGATGGCCGGATCAGGAGCCAGGACTCGTCGGCCAGCAGATACTTGACACCGTCAAGGCTATCGACGGCGGTCACAGCCTCACCTGCCAGGGAGCCTGGCGCGTCATTCAGGAGCCGCTCGACCATCTCCGCCTTGGCGACGCGGGTGTGGAGTGGGATGTCGCGGCGAGCGTAGTACGCGGGCCCCACCGTGTCGTGGAGTTCTGCCACCAGCTCCTCCAGAGGCGTGTCGGTGAAGGCCATGATCTCCAGGAGCAGAAGCCCCATTAACACGCCATCTCCCTCCGGTATATGCCCGCGAATGCTCAGGCCTCCCGACTCCTCGCCGCCAATGAGCACGTCGTCGTTAAGCATACAGTCGGCGATGTGGTTGAAACCCACGGGGGTCTCGATCACAGGCAGATCGTAGCGCGCGGCCAGGCGGTCCACCATCCTGGTGGTGGAGATGCTCTTCACCACGGTGCCGGTCCAGCCCCGTTCCTCAACCAGGTAGCGGAGGGCCAGGGCGAAGATGTGATGAGGATCGACGAACTCGCCCTGCGCGTCCATGGCCCCGATGCGGTCTCCATCCCCGTCCGTAGCCAGCCCCAGGTCCGCGTGGTGGGCCTGGATGGCGGCGCCCAGGGCGCTTAAGTAGCGGGCCACTGGCTCCGGGTGGATGCCGCCGAATCCGGGGTTCATCTCGCCCCGGATCTCGTACGTGCGGCAGCGGGTTCGCGCGAGCATGTCGGCGATGCACTTCCGCCCCGATCCGTACATAGCGTCGGCCACCACCCGCAGTTCACTTGACGAGACCACGTCCATATCGATCAATTGCCCCAGGTGCTCGTAGTACGCCCAGGCCGGGTCAAAGCGGCGGATCAGTTCCTGGTCGAGGGCCGTCTCGTAGTCCATCACGTTGGGCCAGCGGGCGCGCTCCTGATTCCGGGTCAGGTAGCTCTCAATCCGCTCCGCCTGCTCCGGAAGCGCAGCCCCTCCGAAAGCGGCCTTCAGCTTGATGCCGTTGTAGCGCGGCGCGTTGTGACTGGCCGTGATCATCACGCCCGCCGTCGCCTCCTTATGCACTACCGCATAGGAGATCGCCGGACTCGGCGCGTCGGCGCGCGTCAGGTGCGCTACCACGCCGTTGCCGGCCAGCACCCGCGCCACCTCCGAAGCGTAGCGGTCCGACAGAAAGCGGGTGTCGAACCCGATAACCACCTCGGCTTCGCCTGTTGCCTCGTCGCGCACATAATCGGCAATGGCCTGGGCCACCAACCGAACGTTTGCGAACGTGAAGGTCTCCGATATGACGGCACGCCATCCATCTGTTCCGAATCTGATGGTCACGCTGATCTCCTCGAGAGCTGCTAGTAGGGTCGCCGCCTCTGATCGCTCGCCCTAGTGGCGGGCGCCTCGAAACGTGGTTCGGCCCTGAACGGCGGCCACAACGGTTTCCGCCACCACCGGGGCCGCGGGCCCTGTCCTCTACCTGCCTGCTGAGGCCCGGGTGGATCGGATCGAGTCCTGCATCCGGACGGCGGCTGCGCATCCTGGGGTCCTGCACTTGGAGGACCCCTTCGCCGCACCCGTGGACCACCCGGCAGGCCCAATCGGCGCGCGTCCCCAGCAGAGCGCGCTGGTGCTATCGGCTCGTCCGGGGCCTTCTCGGTAGCCGATTATAGCCCACAGAGCGTCCGTGTCAAAACGCGACGGCTTGGGTGGAGGCCCAGGAGCCCGGGGCTCCTTCGGGACCCTGGTTGTGCGGCCAGGTCCGGCTCCGGATCCCCTAACAGTCGAAGTAGAGCGCCATCTCGTAGGGGTGCGGGCGGTTCCGAACCTGGTAGTACTCCTCCTCCAGCTTAAACTGGATCCAACGCTCGATGAGATCCTCGTGGAAGACGCCCCCAGTCAGTAGGAAGTCGTGGTCCTGCTCCAACGCGCTCAGGGCTTCCTTCAGTGTGTTGGGCAGCGGCTTGATGTCCGCCCTCCTCTCCTCCGACCAGGCGAAGACGTCGGCGTCGATGGGGCCGAACCCGGCCTCCGCGGGGTCGATCTCCCGCCGTATCCCGTCCAGACCCGCCAGGAGTTGCGCCGCCAGGGCGAGGTACACGTTGCACGTCGCGTCCGGCGGTCGGAACTCGATGCGTACCTCGTCGGGTTGGGTGCAGTAGGTGGGGATCCGCACGGCGGCGCTCCGATTGCCGATCGAGAAGAAGGCGTTGACGGGGGCCTCGAAACCGGGAACCAACCGGCGGTACGAGTTGGTGCTGGGATTGGTCAGGGCCAGCAGCGCCGGACCGTGGTCCAGCAGGCCGCCGATGTAGTGGAGAGCGGTCTCGCTCAGCAATCCGTACCCCTGGGGATCGTAGAAGACGTTGCGGTCGCCCTTGAACAGGTGCTGGTGGAAGTGCATCCCCGACCCCGCCTCGCCATAGAGTGGCTTGGGCATGAAAGTGGCCGTCTGACCGTGGGCGTGGGCCGTCATGTGGATCACGTACTTGATCATCATCGTCGCGTCGCCGGCCTCCAGCAGCCCCATCAGCGAGGTCTCGATCTCGCACTGGCCCGGCCCCCCGACCTCGTGATGGTGGTACCGTACTGGCACGCCCATCCTCCTCAACCGCACGGTCATCTCGCTCCGCTGGTTGTGGAGTGCGTCCTTCGG
>SKQX01000269.1 GCA_007118795.1 Thermoflexales bacterium
GCGCCCCACACGGAGGCAAGAACCGGCGTTTAGATAGGTCGGATGACCCACCACCATGGGCTGAGGGGGTTATCGGCCAGGCCTCTAGAAGACGAACAATAGGGATCCGCCCTGGAGTAATGCGTCATTTCTGCAGTGCGTACCCCACTCGTCATCCCAAAGAGGGGCTCCTTCGGTGGCCTCCTAGCCCTACAACGGCACTTGTCATCCTGAGAAAACCCATGGTGCCCAGCGTGCGAAGCTAAGCCGCGTGCGAAGCTAAGCCGCTTGCCAAGCTCGCGCAGCGAGCCCCAAGCCGCGCACCACTCTGAATCGAGGAAAGCGCGCCCGGCCCGCGGGGCTGCGCCGCCGTTTCCCCTCTCCCCTCGGGGGAGAGGGGTAGGGTGAGGGGGCCATCATCACTGACACCGTCGTCTCGCTGCAGCCTCGTGCCAGCCGCCGTTATCCCTCTCCCTTGGGGGAGAGGGTTAGGGTGAGGGGCCCTTCATCACGGGCACTTCCGTCTTCGCCTACGAGCTAGCTCCCACACAACCAATGCGCTTTCTTAGTAGGAGCGCAGGAAGCGCAGCGCCTGCAGCGAAGAAGAATCTCGCCGACGCTGGCCAGAAACAATCTGCAGGCGGGCCGTCTTGGGCCGTCCAGCTCGCTCTGGTTGCCCATGTGCGGTTCTAGGGCTAGGCCGGAGATCCCCCGTCGAGAGCGAACACTGAGGCAGTGTAGGGCGCGAGCACCGGGCCGATGATCCGGCCGGCGACCACCCGCGCAGACCCGCTGTGGATCAGTGATTCCAGACGCTCCCCTTCGGAGAGATGGTCCGCCACCCCCACCTCCAGATGGTGGGTGGTCGAGCTGTTGTTGAGCGCGATCACGAGCCGGTCCTGAGAGAGGCTTCGCAGGTAGACGATGAGGCCGTCTTCGGCATGGAGCGTTACGAGCCGTCCCCGGCGCAGGGCGGGATGGGCCCTCCGCAGAGCGATACAGCGCTTGAAGAAGTCCCGTAGTTCGTGATCCCAGCGGCTCTCGTCCCACGGAAAGGGACGACGGCAATCAGGATCGGGGCCTCCCGCCATGCCGATCTCGTCGCCATAGTAGATGGAGGGGGCGCCGGGGTAGGTCATCTGGAAGACGACCGCGAGGCGGAGGATCGCCTTACGGTGTTGAACCAACGTCAGGAATCTGGGCGTGTCGTGACTGCTCAACAAATTGAGCTGGGCCAGAGCGGCCTCAGGCGGGTACATCGTCAGGAGCTCCTCCATCCGTCGAGCGAAGGCAGCCGCCCCCAAAGAATCTTTCACGGGACGGAGGGGGGGAGGCAGCAGGTCTCGATCCAGGGCCGCCCCTCCGAAGAATCCAAGACAAGCCTTGGTGAACAGATAGTTCATCACCCCATCGAATTGGTCCCCCTGTAGCCAACGCGTGGCATCCGAGGCGATCTCCCCCACGATATAGGCTTCCGGGTTGACGTCCTTGACCTCCGTGCGGAACTGCTGCCAGAACCTATCGTCGTCGATGCAAGCTGGCACATCGAGCCGCCAGCCATCGATACCCTGCTCGAGCCAGTGGCGGGCCACATCGAACAGGAAGCGTCGCACCTCGGGCGAGTCGGTGTTGAACTCAGGAAGAGCCGGCAGGTCCCACCATGCCCGGTAGCCGAAGGCCTCCCGGCTGTTCGGGTTGCCCGGGGAGCCGTCGTGATCCCGCACATCGGGGTAGGCAGCAGGCCGTCGTCCAGTCTCGAGCCTTCGCCTGTCGAAGTGGAACCAATCCAGGTAGGGAGATGCCGCCCCGTTCTCCAGCGTGTGGTAGAACTGGTAGAAGCCGCGACTGGCGTGGTTGAACACACCATCCAAAATCAGGCGGATCCCGCGGGCGTGGACTGCATCCAGCAACCGACCGAAAGCCCCATCACCGCCCAGCAGGGGGTCGACGCGGTAGTAGTCCTGCGTATGGTACCGATGGTTGGCTGCCGACTGGAAGATCGGGTTGAGGTAGATGGCGGTGATCCCCAGATCATCCAAGTAGTCGAGGTGCTCCAACACACCGAGGAGATCACCTCCCTTGAAGCCGTAGACCGTGGGAGGGGAATCCCATGGCTCCAGGTGGGAGGGCTTACCGACGCGATCGCTGCGAGCGAAGCGGTCAGGGAAGATCTGGTAGAAGACGGCATCCTTCACCCAATCGGGCGTCGTGAAGTCTGTCACCGGGGTCCTCCTATGATGAGCCCAGGGCACCACGAAGCAGCGGGCGGGCCAAGTCTGCCGCCCGAGCTACCCGAAATCGACCTCGGCGATCTGCTCGAAATCAAACTCGAACTCGAACATCCCATCGGCTACGGGATCAGCAGAGGACGGGGGCCTTTCACGGAGCAAGCCGGCCGCGACACCGCGCCGACATAGCGAGCGATACTCACAGTACCGACAGGTACGCCGGTGGTCCGTGGAAGGCAGAAGGGTATCCGGGTCCCATTCCTCAATCCTCCCGGCTATCTCCGCAATGAGCGAGCTTAGAAGATCGTGATCCGAGCTGTACTTCTCGTCATTATAATGATACCATTCAGGCAGAGCAGGGAAATTGGCAAACCAGTAGACCATGCTCAGTTGTTCCGGTCGGAGGGACTGGCCCGCGTTCAGGAGCTCGCCTGCCCGAACGAGCAGATAGGGATAGACACGCGTCTGCAGCCGCTGGCGAAGGGTGGCGCGGTCGGGCCGTCTGTGGCTGGTCTTCCAGTCGACGATGACGGCCCGCTCTCCCTGGTGTACAGCAACGAGGTCATACTGGGCCACCAGGCGGAAGTGACCTACCGGCGCGGACAGGGTCACCTCGGGATAGCGGCTGCCCGGCAAGTCGCTGGGCGCCGTCTCCAAGTAGCCCTGCCACCATTGACGGAGGAGTGGATCGGTCACGTAGTCCGACAATCGCTCCACAGCGATCCCGAGGAGGTGTCGGTGGATCAAGCGGTGGAAAGCGGCCCCGCGTTGGAGCTGCTGCTCGCTTTCCAGGGCGGGAGACACCTGAATCGCCGGCCAACGCAGCCGCCGGACGTAGCGGAGCTGGAAGCGTCTGGCGCAGTCGACGTAATCCTGAAGACTCCCTTGGCTGAACCGAAACTCCTTCGCCAGACTCATGTTAGGGGAGGAAGGTGACCAGGCTCGCCAGTTGCACGGAGATGGGCGTGATGATCTGGGGCCACAGCCCGATGGAGACGGAGGCGAGCGCCACTGCCGTTACAAGGCCCGGCACCAACGGGCCTGGGGCAGGACCTCGTCGCTCTGTCTCTGGCTCCTCCCCCTCAGACAAGCGGGGACACTTCATAAGAACGGTGAATGTTCTCCAGATGCCGATCATCAGACCGACCGTCGCCGCTATGAGCAACAGCGCAGAGCCCAGATGGGATGGCGCCAGGGCGCGATAGAGAGCCCAGCGGGCGGCGAAGCCGGCGGTTATGGGCATGCCAGCGATGGACATCCCCCCCATAAGGAAGGCCAGCGCCCCCCCGGGCGACCTCCATGCCATTCCCCTGAGCGCGTCCAATCCGTCGTCCTGATTACCCGGGGCTCGTAGGCCCTGGAGCCCGGCACTCAGGAGCACCAATCCAAAGGGCCGAACCATCAACGCCAATAGGGCGAGGGCGAGGCCGCGTTCATCGTAGAGGCCCAGGGCAACCAACGCCGCCCCGCTGTCGATGAGGGCAGCGTAACCCACCATCCGTTCAGGCCGCCGCTGGGCAGCGGCGAATAGCCCGCCCACCGCGACCATAGCCAGCCCGGCTGTGGAGGCCAGAGACGCGAAGTCTGCGTGGGCACTAAACTCTGGATAGGTCTCCAAGAAGGAGAACATCAAGAACCAGACCGCACTGTGGTTGACCGTAAGGACAAAGCTGCTGGCCAAAAGGTCGCCATCGCCGGTGAGGGACGGGATCCACGTGTGAAATGGAACGCTACCCAGCAGCATTGCGAAAGAGAGGACCACCAGGACGGCTGAGGCCTGGAGGAGCGCCGTGTTCTCCGGTGTCAGGGCATAGCGCTCCATCAGCCAGTGGATGGTCAGGAGGCCGGGCAAAGCGAGCAAGGAGAACGATAGGTACTGAAGCCCGCCGCGGGTAGGGCCGCGGTCCTCGCGCTGGAGCGCGAACACGGAAACTGCCAAGGCGATCTGGAGCAGCAGGACCGAGTAGATGAGGGGCCGAATCAGGAGCGACCCGCTGAGCAAGCTGAGGGTGACCAATCCGGCGGGAAAGAGCAGCGAGCGACGCGAGACCCACCATGCCATGGCGAGCGTGGCAGCAGCCGTAAGATAGAGAAAGGCGATGGCCACGCGATCGAAATCCCTGAGCACCAGCTCGCGCCCCAAGAGCGAGAGCGTGCCGCCCAGAACGATCTGACGCCCCCAGATCTCGACGGTGCGACCAAGAGGGATGACAATGATGATGATGCCGAGGGCGACACAGGCGGCAAAGGCGAGGATGGAGGACAGCGCCGCCCACTGGCGCATCACGTACACGACCACGGCGACAGCCAGAGGCAGGATCAGGAAGAGGAGAAGTCCCGCGATCACCCGCCCCTCCCCGTATCGATGTTGGCCGCCTGCACGGTCTTGAGATAGGCTGTGACCAGAGCGATGACAAAACTGAGGGTTCCCAGAAAGCCGGTCACGACCAGACTCTGCTCCAGGGCGGTGTAGAACAGATCGAATCCACCCAAGAACATCAGCATCCCTATTCCGATCCGCAGAGGATCTCGGCTCAGTCCCAGCAGCAAAATCCCAAGCCCGGTGAGAAGGTAGGCGACCAAGGAGATCTCAGCCGGTGTTTCGGGCAGGGGCAGAGAGGATGCGGCGGCGTACGCCACCACGGCGACCATCAACGCTGCCATGAAGCCAAACAACCCCGGCGCGGATACCCCCTTCCGTCTCCAGGTTTCGATACGCGCTGCAGTCCACGTTTGGAGCGACAGCTCCTCCGTCTCTCCAGAGGCCCGCGTGAGGGATTTCGACTGCTGCTCGGTAAGATAGAAGACCAGACAGATGAGCCAGCCGATGAGCCCCTTCAGGGCGACCATCTCGAGACGCATCCCCTGGATCATCAGGAGGGCAACGAAGGTGTACTTCCCCGCCAGGCCAAGCAGATTGAGCCGCCAATCGCGGCTGACTACCAAGAGGATGGCCGTGATGAAGACGCCGATCACCGCCGGTGTGGCCGTCAGGGCGGTCCACTGCTCGATGAGGGCCCTCAACATGGCCACTATCTAAGCCTCAAGAGCAGGATCAGACTGAGGAAGAGGACGAAAGACCACAGCAAGCCCCCCCGTCCTGCCAGGATGTCGTCGATGGTGCGGACCACGGCGAAGCCCTGGTCGACGGCGCCAGCGGACAACCGGTAGCCCCAATCAAGGAGGAGCAGATCGTGGAGCCCGTCGACCCACGAAGAGAGGGTGGACCGGATGTGGCGATCGTACCACCCGAGGGCCGTGCCTAGACCCACGGCCCCGGCCCAAAGCAACCACCCGATGGGCCCCGCCTCCCTGACCATCACCAGAGGCGAGATCCCGGGCGCGTAAGGGGAGAGAAGGTCTGGGGCCAGCCCGACCCCTATCAGGGCGAGCCCGGGGACGAGCAAAGCCGCTCCCGCCGACACCCATCTCAGCCGGCTCATATCCCCGTCCGCGGACCCGCCGGCGGGAAAGAGCCATCTCCCGACAGCCGCGGCGAGGAAGAGCTGCCCCACAAACAAGCCAGCAGTGAAACCCCAACTTCGAGGGGCCAGGGCACGCAGGTATCCACTGATTCCCAAAGTTAGAGGAAGACTGATGGTCCAGAGCGCCGCAATCAGAGCCGGAACAACGTAGGGGATCTCCCATCGGCGCCAGGATGGTGGCGGGACGAGCCCCCCGGCCAGCAGAAACAGCGTCATAACCAAGATCCACGTGGTAGCGCCCCACGTGAGGCCGGAAAGCGACATGCCTGCGCCGGCTCCCGGTCCGGGACCTGTCTGGGACATGAGATTAGAGGCCAGCAGCACCGCTCCGGTGACGGCCGTCCCGAGCCAGGGGCCTGTGTCCCGGGCGGAGCGGGCCGTCCAAGCCAGGATAGCCCCGCCCACGACGGTAGCGGTGGCGACGATGGTGAGCCAGTTAGCGACGGGAAGGGCGCCGTCGTTGATCAGCGCCAACCGGGCCAATAGCCCCCACCCTATGACAGGGCTCAGGAGGAGGACGCCGGCCAGCGGCGACGTCCTCTCGACCCTGCTGGGCGTCGCAAAGTGAAAGGGGTAGACGCCGATCCGCAAGAGGCCGGCTACCATCCACACCGTCATCTTGGCTCCACCCCCCGGGATGAGCGACCACTGAACGACACCGGTGCCATCGCCAGCCACGAGGACGCCTGTCCACAGGAGCACGGTGGCCACCGTGCTCACTGCCATGCTGCGACCGCACACCCCACTTCCACCATCAACGACGATCTGCGCCAACAGGTAGGCCAAGTCGTAGAAGGCCCAGAGAACGATCATGGTCAATGGGTTGGCTGACCAGAGGGCCCCGAGGGTCAGGGCAAGCAGCAGGAGGGGAATGGGCGTAAAGGGAAGAGAGATACCAGGCTGGCGCCCGAGCTCTGCTAACAGAAGGGAAGAGAATGCCAAGCTGGAGACTGCCGCTAGCGCCCAGAGCGTCGGGTGCGCCTGAAATCTCACCACCGATTGAGCCAGGATGAGAGGGGAAGCAGAGGAGAGCATGCCGGGAGCATCCCTGCCTAGCCTCAGCGCGCAAACCAGGATGAAAGTGGCAGAAGCTAGGGCCAGGGCGACGAGGAGGGCATAGATACGGGGCCTCCCAACATCTAGCTTCGCCAACAGGAACGCTGCCAGAAGGACGCCTCCTGCACCAAGCAGAGGCAGAACAACGGTGGCTGAGAGAAGGTTTAGCATATGGTCAGTGCGCCAGGCTGGGCGCAATGGGGGATTGTAGCACACCCTGGTTCGGGCGACAACCGGCGGCGGGGACGCTCCGGCCGCTGGCCCTGCACAGGCGGGGCCCCAGCTCAGGAGTCAGCGAGGAGACCGGGCCCTCACACCGAACTAGGCTAGGAAGTCGCGCAGCTTCCGGGCGTGGGCAGGATGACGCAGGCGGCTGAGGGCCTGCACCTCTATCTGCCGGATGCGCTCCCGGGTGACGCCCAGTTTCCGACCGACCTCCTCGAGGGTATACGTCTGCCCGTCGACCAATCCATAGCGCATCTGGAGGATGCGCACCTCCCGGGGGGGAAGGTCGTCGAGGACAGCCTGGAGGAGATCTCGGAGGATCGAAGAAGAGACGACGTCGGCGGGAGCTGCTGCTTCCTCATTCTCGATGAAGTCGCCCAGCTCGCTATCCCCCTCGTCATCGATGGGCAGCTCCAGCGAAAGGGGCCTACGGGCCACCTGGAGCATATTCTCGACCTTCTCCGTTGCCAGATCGAGCTCGTGGGCCATCTCCTCGGGGGAGGGATCGCGCCCCAGTTCCTGGGTGAGCCGGTGTGTGGTCCTGAGCAGTTTGTTGATCTGATCGCCCATATGGACGGGGATGCGAATGGTTCGACTCTGATCAGCAATCGCCCGCGTCACCGCCTGGCGGATCCACCACGTGGCATAGGTAGAGAACTTGTTCCCCAGCCGGTAGTCGAACTTCTTCGCCGCACGGATGAGGCCGATATTGCCTTCCTGAATCAGATCGATAAAGGGGACCCCACGTCCCATATACTTCTTGGCCACGCTGACTACGAGACGGGAGTTGGCTTGGACCAGGTGCTCGCGAGCAGCCAGTCCATCCTGAACGACGGCGTTCAGGTCCACTCGGCTCCTGAGATCCAGCCCATCCCGCCGGAGTTCATGGTGAGCTTCCTTGCCGGCCTCCATCCTTTTGGCTAAGGCGATCTCCTCGTCTCGACTCAGGAGCGGCACCCTGCCGATCTCCTTGAGATACAGCCCGATGGAGTCATCCACCCGGATGGCATCGAGGGGAGCCTCATCGTCGAAGTCATTCCCGTTCGGGCCGGTATCGCGCGGGCCAGCCAGGATCTGACGTTCCTTCCCGTCCAGAGAACCGATGGCGACATCGGCTTCGATCAAGCGCGCCAGGACATCCTCAATCTCGTCCAGATTCTCCTCAGCTTCGGGAAAAGCTGCGAGAATATCCTCGTACGTGATGTAGTCTTGTTCGTTTGCCTTCACCAACAAGTACTGCTCACCACTCAACTTCTCGAGTTCCGTTGACTGCTTCTGTTGCTTTGGTTCCATCATCGCTCTGTTCGCTCAATGCCGGCCACCCCGTAGCCGACGTGCCCTTACTGCTGCCTGCTACTATACCACATTGTCATGTCGCTTGTCAACCCCCTATTTGGGCAATCTGCCAGGGGCAAGCGACGGGTTGACTTGCATCCCCGGGCCACCTATACTCACGGTCACCCGCAGCGCCTGGGGAGCGCACCGGGGGGGCGGAAGGCCCATCCGGGCGTCCCTAGAGTCGCAAGCGCAAGAACGTACGGCGATGGAAAGGAGTGGAGGTATGGCGATCCAACTGACGTGGCACGGGCATTCAGCTTTTCGTCTCGACATTGGGGATGACGCCATCTGGATTGATCCGTTTCTCAGCGACAACGGTGTTACCTCGGTGTCACCCACGCAGGTCGATGCAGACTACATCCTGGTCACCCACGGTCACGGCGATCACGTGGGCGATACGGTGCAGATCGCCAAGAGGACCGGAGCGTTGGTCATCTCGAACTTCGAGATCTGCAACTGGCTCCAATCTCAGGGGGTCGAGAGGACGCACCCACAGCACATCGGGGGCGGCTTTGAGCACCCGTTCGGCTATCTGAAACTGACCATCGCGCACCATGGGTGCTCTCTGCCGGACGGCTCCTATGGGGGTGCCCCTGCGGGGCTGCTGCTGACCGCAGACGAGCGACGGCTCTATTTCGCCGGAGATACGGGGCTATTCTACGACATGCGCCTCACCGGCGAAGAGGGCATTGATCTGGCGGCACTACCCATTGGAGATAACTTCACGATGGGGCCTGACGACGCGATCCGAGCGGTTCAGCTCATCGCCCCACGAGTGGTGATGCCCACACACTACGACACCTTCGACGTCATTAGGCAGGATCCGACGCGATGGATAGAAAGGGTAGAGGAGGAGACGGAGGCGAAAGGGCTGCTCCTCGAGCCCGAAGAGAGCTACGAGGTATGAGGAA
>SKQX01000151.1 GCA_007118795.1 Thermoflexales bacterium
CGATCAAAGTCGAGGGCGACCCTATGGCTATTGAGTATCTCCAACAGGAGCAGCTTAGCGACGAGGGCACACTCACCGGCCTCAGACTGACCGTGCTCGATGAGCCGACGGACCCGGACGGCTACTTGCCTTTTGTAGTTAAGCTGGAGTACACGAACGACGCCACTGAGGCTATCAACTATGCCATCGTCAATGCTGCAGCTCTGAATATCTACGACGTGTATCTCCCCTTTATTTCCGCTGGTACCCGTGGCACCCTGGGCAGCGTCGGCAGTGCTGAGGGGGGTACATCGACTGCATCATGGGGTCCGTGGACCTACTACTGGGCGGATGGCAGCAACATAGCTGCAGGCATAAAGTATGGGCAGTTCAGTTACAAGGGCTGCGCCAGTGGTTGCGGCGCCACAGCCTGGGCCATGGTTTTTGGGTACGTGGATCGGTTGGCAGCCCTAGGGCATCATGTCTGGGCTCCTCACTGGGGTATCTACCGCGTAGACGGTGGACTGGGCGCCGACGCGGTTGCGCCGCTCACCCAGGATGAAGGGGTCCGCAACATGACTAGAGAGATCCGGGATCACATCAACACCTATTGTAGCGGCAGCCAGGGTTCCACCAAGTTCACAAGTATGATCAATGCCTACAAGTACGTGCAACCGCGTGCAACAGCAGCGTGGCGGATGCGCACAAGGTACGACCCTACCGGTCTCTGTTGGTTTGGTGCCTGCAATTCCGCCCGCAACCTGGCCAGGAACTCGATCATCTATGACCGCAAGCCTGCCATCATCGCCGCGAACAATCACTATCCGATGGCCCACGGCTACGCCTCCAGATCAAAGAAGACTTGCTTCCTTTGGTGGTGCAAGACGACAACGTCCCGCTACTTCTATGTCAACAACGGCTGGTATGGCAACAATAACGGCTGGGTCAGCTGGGGTGACGTCTCGTTTGCCGGGGTTTACGAGGACAATAGGTAGTTCTAGGTGTCAATTCTGTGCAGTCTTCCCGGAAGCTCACAGCTTCCGGGAAGACCTGCATCGGAAGAGCGAGCTCTTGCATCATCCACGCGAATGCTGGCGAATCGGAGCCCTGGAAGCATCACCAGTCCACGACTCCTTCTTCCAGAGAGGAACACGCGCTATGAACAGGATCCATCTTCTCCGCATCCTACTGGCACCGTTCCTTATGGCCGGCTGCCTTCCCGCCAGAACAGCGCTGATGCGACACAGAGTGCGCATTGTGGATGCAGAGAGGGGCGTGCCGGTCACCGATGCCATCCTGGACCTACATTACTACCCAAACGCACCAGATTTTCCCAACCCAGACCATCCTCGTGCCAGCGCCAACGCCCAGGGCGAGATCGTGCTCCAAAGCGAGGCCAAGCCAGCGATCTGGCAGGTGCGGGCTCCAGGCTACATCGAGCAACAGTTGTCGAGCAGCCAGGGCAGGGTCCCCCCGCGCTATGCTGCCCATGCCATGGACTACTATGACGGCGTCATCCACCTCTATCGGATGCCAGAACCGCAGCTGACCATTGTGGTGAGCGACACCTACACAGGACCTTTGACAATCAACCTTAATCCGGCGCCGGGCTTTGACCACGTCCTCGTCGATGAGATCAATCTGGCATTCTCCGCGGTCGATCCGCAGGCGAGTTACGTCCAAGAAGCTGTAGGCAGACGTGTCTTCACAGAGACCGCCTCCGCTCATGGCACGGTCGATTTGGTGGTAACGCCACTACTGTACGAGATCAAGGCACCACAATTGCAGATTCGCGACAGCACTGGTGTTCTACCCTATCGCGATATTGCGAACCCGCAAGATGTCGAACGGGGCGTGTGGGGTAGCGTCAGCGAAGACGAAAAGCGACTAAGTCAGCAGATACGCCTGTGTGTAGGAACGCTCAAGGATTACCGGAAATGGCGCGGATCTCTGCAGTAGATCAGGATCTGCACGAGCCTGTCCTCGTGTGCAGAAGATGGCGACTTCGGTATTCAACAGCATGCAACGAGCCTACAAAGGATGTCGAAGTTGCGGAGCGAGTTCCACGATGTCACGTAGACCCCCTTGTACAGTGATGCATCCTCGGATGTGGCCGCCGGGTCTATGGATCGCCAGGGTCCTATCATTCTCAAGTGCGAATGCCAACAAGGCCTATGGCTTCATCAGGATGTGCGGCGAATCGTCGTTGCGCTTCGGCAATGTGATCGATGCCGCGAGCGGGTAATAGGCTGATGACAGTACCGTGCAGTGTGGCCATCACGTGCGGGAGTCTGCCTCTACGCAGCTGCGAATCGTCTTCAGCAAAGATGACATTGAGTATCCAGTGGGACTTGTTCTCGATATGCCAGTGTTGAGGAACAAGGTTCAGGAGTCGTTTGGCGTCGGCTTCCTCTTCTCACAAGCTGGTGATCGCACCCAGACGATGCGCCACAGGGGACAGTAGAAGGGGCTCGTCGGGGTCTTGTTTCTCGGTCCCGCGCAGGGTCTTTCCATCGGCAGCCACCCCTTCCAACATGCTGCAGGCTTTGAACACGTCTATAACGTGTCGAACCCACCGATTGACAAGATTTCCGAGAGCTGCCCAGTCGATACTACCTAACACACGATACTAAGTGGCCTGTCCTGGGGGCTCGTCGCGGGTGAAGCCGAAACTACGCAAGCACCGCCTACCACAGTTGTCGGCCCATTCTGAAAGTGCGTTGGGCGTCTGACAGCCGCACAAGAGGGCCCCGCAAGCCGGAGCCAACATCGCTGCCAGCGGATGGCGTGGTGGTGAGTAGCGCTCCGAATAACGTGATCGGACCGCGCAACCTGATCAGCGGTCATCAGCGGGACGGCATACGCATTGAGGGGGGACAGGCGACCGGCAACGTGCTCAAAGGCAACTACATCGGCACGGACGCTGACGGGACGACCCGGGTGAGCAACCAAAGGTTCGGCATCCTCCTCCAGTCGGAGGCCCATGACAACATCGTTGGTACAACGGCTGAGGGTAACGTGATCAGTGGCAACGGATACGACGGCGACTATGCGATGTCCGACGGCGTGGGAATCCTGGTCAGCAACGAGAACGATCTGTGCAACAATACGATCGGTCTGTCAGCAGACGGTCGTAGCGCTCTGCCCAACGCAGGGAACGGCGTGCGGCTGTCCAACTTCGCCCGGGACAACGTCATCGGGCGCATTACAGAGGCGGGTTGCGCCAACACCATCGCTTGGAACGAGGGCAATGGCGTATACGTGTACGGTCAAGGGACAGTACGCAACTCCATCGGCCGCAACTCAATCTATGGCAACCTGGCTCTGGGCATCCACAACGATGCGGGCGGCAATGAGGAGTTGCCTCCGCCCGCCATCGAGCGATACGCAGTAAACCCGGTCGGGGGAGTAGAGCTGGAGGCAAGGGCGTGCCAAGGCTGCACGGTTCTGGTCTATTCCGATGACGACGGCAAAGGGCGCTACTACGAAGGTTCCGGAACGGCAACGCGACCACTGGTCGCTTCAGCTGGAATGGGGTGCCCAACGGCGCTGCCTTCACTCTGGTCAACATTGACGCCAGTGACAATACCTCGGAGTTCTCCGCCGCGTGGCCAAGATCAGACTATCGATCGACGATGCGTTGCCTCACGTAGTGGTAAACAAGACGGCGGGCGACGCCGATTCCCCGGCCGGCTCAACCATCGTCGAAGTGGTCGCCGAGGCCCTCAGCTGGGACCCCAGCCTGACGAAGGATGTGGACGTGGTCATTGGACCGATATGGGAGGCGGCACGTACCAGGCGGGTGACGTGAACCTACTGTTGGCGGACAGCCTCTTCCGACGGCGGGTCGTCTTCCGCTTCAGAATACCCCATGCCACTTCGCCTCAGAACGTCAACATCCACGGTCAGATCCAGGCACTCGGCCGGAAGATACGCCAGCCGGACGAGACGGCCACCGTGCGCGTGGTCAAGCCGGGCAGCCTGCGGTCCATCATCATCGCCAACCGAAGCTTGTTGTACCAGAACCACACCAATGCCGACGTGACTCCCTTCTGAACCGGCTGTACACCGAGGCCTAAGGCCCATTGTCCAGCCACAGTCCGTTGGGGACCATCTACTATGTGGACGCCTACAGCACGCCAGCCCGCAACTGGAACAACGCGAACGTAGACTACACCAGCGAGACCACGGCCAACGCCGTGGCAAATGCCATCGACGACCTTATCGAGGATTGGCACGATGATGCGACGTACTACTTCAACATCCCAGTCCTCGATTTCAAGCTGCCCATCGCCTGGCCGACATACTTGCTGCTCGTGGGCGATGACAACACCCTTCCCTACTACCGCTACGAAGACCCTTCCAACGATGAAGGCATCAACTTGTTTGATTGCGATGGGAACCCCGCCAACGGAAGGGAGCATCCTGGCTGGTGCATAGACTCTAATACCAACCCAGCCATCCGGGCCACGGATGAGAACTACTTCTTCACCGATAACGTCTACGCTGACGTATGGGGCACCGATTGGCAGACCGGCAACGTCGAACTGTGGGTGGGGCGTCGTAGGTGACAGCGCCGCGGACATGCTGAACCTGCTGGCGGAGGGCGTGAGTTGGAACAACGGCCAGAGAGGCAGCGTGGTGAAGGCCAGCGTGGACGGCTGGGAGCTGGGGTTGAAACCGCATGTCAGCGGCGCGGGCCACGTTGCTGACCTATACGACGTGACCTCTCTCCTCCGCGGCAAAGGATTCGAGGTGCGCAACGACGATGTTCCCACGAGTGAGGTCCGCACCATCGACGTGATGGCTCCCTTCGAGGGCGGCAATGCCAGTTGGAACGCTCGCTTCCGGAACGCGGCTAATAACGCCGGTGGGATGGACCTGTTCTTCATCGGGGGCACGATAGCTACAACCTTGCCATAATTCCGGGAGATGACTTCTCCCCCGCTGCTACCTGCGCCGACGCGACGTGCGACTACAACCGTTTGGACGACGACCATCCTCTTGCCATGATCGTCGGCTGCCACGGCGGCCTGCCCGTGCCGAACATCGGCGGGCTTGGGGGCGTGAATGACAACATGGTCTACGACCTGGTCCACGAGGGCGTAAGCGCGTACATCGGGGCCACCGGCTTCAGCTATGGCTCACCCAATAACCTTCACCGTTGAACCTGGGGCGAACGGCTGATGCAGCGCTTCTTCGGCCGATTGCTCAAGCCACCGGGTGGTAATACCATGGCCATCGGTAAGGCTCTGGCTGAGGCCAAGCGGGACTACGTCTTCGGCCACGGTGGCAACGACGCGCTGGATCGTAAGACGGTAACAGAGTACAACCTGTACGGCGTACCCTGGGGCTTCATCTACTACCCGAGTCCGACCACTGGGACTGCGACCCGGGCTACTGCTGGATCCAAGGAGCGCGCCTACTCGCTCAGCAGCGGGCCGGTGACGCCAGCCGCGCAGGCGGGAGTCTACTCCCGCGCCTTCACGGTAGATATCGCCTCATACACTGCTGAGACTGAAACGCAGGATGGCATCGTGTACGATCTGCTCTCCGTCGAGGGGGGCGATCTCGCCATGGCTGCCGGCGAGCCCATCAATCCTACGTCGAGGCCTTCACTCTGGCGCTGCCCTTTGGCGGCACCGTGACCGGAGTGGATATCATAGCCGAAGAGTCGTCGGACGAGGGCACCTACAACATCCCCATCGCCTAGTCCTACAACCGCATTTGTCATTCCGAGGAGCGCCAGCGACGAGGAATCTCGGTCACCTTTACCAGAATCAACCCGTCTGTGAGCGCTCCTGGGCCGGGCAGGAAGCTCTGATAGCCGATGTGCGGTTGTAGGACTAAGTCGCCCCCTGGATCGAGGGAGGCGTCACCTATACGACGACTACAGACATCGCGCATCCTTACCCCACGGATCGGGTACAGTGGCAGCAGACCGGCGGTGGAGTCCTGTTCACCGTGTTCCCCATCCAACACAATCCCACCACCGACGAGACCAGCTTGACCAGTCACCTCCAGGTGCAGGTAGCCTATGAATCGCCGCTGCCCGTCGGGGTGACCGATCACTCCACAGATCAGGAGAGCTATAGGCCCGGCGAGACCATTCAGACCAGCACCACCGTCAGGAACGTAAGTGACGCTGTGGAGACGCTCGCGGCCACCCTCAGCATCGAAGATGAACTGGGAGCGATAAAAGGGTCCCTGAGCAGCCCTCCATTTGTCGTGCCAGCCGGCGGGTCGTACGAACTGACGCTGGCCTGGGTAGGCCCGCTGGCTGCTGGGTCCTACCAGGCGACAGTCACCTTGTGGCGCAGCGATGACCTCGTGGGTGGTTATTCTGCCGGTTTCCAGGTCGTGGATGGCAGGATCGTTGCGCTGGTCGCCCCCGAGGGGCTCAGCCCAGGCGAGGAAGCCCAGTTTCAGCTGACCTTCGCCAACTACAGGCCCAGCCAGGGTGCTGCCAATGTGGAGCTCTCCATCCACGACAACGAGGGCCTATAGGTGGCGGATCTTGCACCGCAGATGATTGCCGTGGGAGGGAATTCGCAAGCGGCTGTGGGCTTCGCCTGGCCATCGGCGGGGGTGCGCAGCGGTGTCTACACGGCGATTGCCACGGAGGATGTAGAAAAAGGGATCTATGGCCCCGCTCAGCAAGGCTTTCAGATAGCCAGCCCGATCTATCTGCCTCTCCTGCTGAAGAATGCTCCCTGAGGGGGCTCAGCGTACGGAGAAAAGACTTGATGTCTTAGATGGCGCATCGCCAAACGCTTACACAGTGCGTGTCCGCGTCTGCAATCCTGAGGGAATGGTAGTCTTCGATCGCCGCGGCGATCGGGCAACCGCCGGCTCTCCGCAGAAGGCCGCGGCCGCGCCGTCGGGGGCACTGCTTATCCTGTTCCATTCCGCTCGAAGGCTGCGCGCAGCCGGCAAGTCAGCGACCGTGTGCTCAGGAACGTGGTCCGCCCGGGATGAGCCTCCTCCTTGCCGAGAACAGAGGCAGAGGCGGAAACCGCACTAACTATCCCGTCTCTGCCTTCGAAAGCGACGTGGTGAACCGGACAGGCAGACCTCACCCCGAGCTCCCGATAAGACTTACCCTCGGGGAGGGCTGGTCGAGGCCCGCGATGATGTCGGGACCCTTTACGGGTCCGGGTTGACGTCGGTGTCCGAGCTTATCTCAGCTGTGCGCGCGGCTGAGATCGCCCGTCATGCCCCTCGCCCGAGCTTTGTGGCGGCCTTTTCCAGGGCCGCAACCAGCCGGTCCACGTCTTCGAGGGTGTTGTAGACGTAGAAGCTGGCACGTGCGGTCGCCGTCAGGCCCAGCCGCTGGTGCAGCGGTTGAGCGCAGTGATGGCCGGCCCGGATGGCGACTCCCTCCAGGTCCATCAGATAGGCCAGGTCGTGAGGATGGATGTCGCGAAAGGTGAACGCGACCACGCCGCCCCTCCGGTGGGCGGGTGGACCGACGATCTCCAGCCCCGGCAGATCGGACAACTGCTCCATGGCGTAGGAGACCAGCTCTCGATCGTGAGCGGCGATGGCCTCCATCCCGATATCTTTCAGGTAGTCGACGGCCGCTCCCAGGCCGGCTCCCTCGACGATGGGAGGCGTACCAGCCTCGAACTTCCAGGGCAGATCGTTCCACGTTGTATCATCCCAACTGACCCTCAGGATCATGTCACCGCCACTGAGAAAGGGAGGCATCGCCTCCAACAGCTTTCTCCTGCCGTGGAGGACGCCTATGCCCGTCGGACCGCACATCTTGTGTCCCGAGAAAGCGAGGAAGTCGCATTGGAGCTCCTGCACGTCCACGGGCAGGTGGGGGACGGCCTGAGCGCCGTCCACCAGAACCACCGCCCCAACGTCGTGAGCCCGCCGGATGATCTCCTTGGCCGGAACGATTGTCCCTGCCACATTCGACATCATCGTGAAGGCGACCAGGCGGACCCGCTCATCCAGCAGCTCGTCCAGCTGCTCCAGGTCAAGCATGCAGTCATCGGTGATCCCCAGGACCACCAACTCAGCGCCTCTCTCCCGCGCCAGGAGCTGCCAGGGGACGATGTTGCTGTGATGCTCCAGCTCCGTCAGCAGGATGCGGTCGCCGGCATGTATGTTGGCCCGCCCCCAAGAGTACGCCACGAGGTTGATCGACTCCGTGGTGTTGCGGGTGAAGATGATCTCCTCCCGCGCGTCTGCGTTGATCAAGTCCGCCACCTTCTCCCGGGTGTCCTCGTAACAACAAGTGGCTTCCTCGCTCAGGCAGTAGATTCCCCGGTGGACATTGGCGTAGCACCAGCGATAGACCCGATCCATGGTCTCGAGAACCGAGGTGGGCTTCTGGGTGCTGGCTGCGCTGTCCAGGAAGGTGAGGGGATTCCCCCGCACGCGTCTGGAGAAAATTGGAAAATCGGCTCGGATTCGCTCCGTGTTCAACGCAGAGGTTTCAGTACAGCCATTCATGAGGCCTCCCTTATCGGTCACATTCCCCGACTTCATCTCTTGGACGTTATGTGATGCGCTTCCAGATTCAGTGGTGAGCCACTACGCGGCCAACGGCACCGCTTATGCAGTAGCCGGATCCGGAGCTCCCGCCGCCGGTGAGGTGGTCCGCCCTTCATCCTCCTTGTTTACTGCAGGAATCGTGTAACGTCTAAGGGAGTACCATCCCACCCAGTGACCCGGCCTGCCTCACGTGATCTTCGTCTCCCTCTTGCTCCCCAGCCGCGACCAATGCCACGACTCTCGGACCGTCCGGTCACCCAGGGCGTGGCATAATGGAACACGTCCGCCAGCAGCCCGTCTCAAGTCGTTCCCTTGCCTGTCAAGGCACTGGTGCATATACTCATACCTGATGATTCTACCGGAGTGGAGTAAAACTGTCAACTATACGTTGAAAAGTGCACAGGCGCGGCATCCGTCGCGCCTGTGCGCCCGCCTTGCGAGATGCTGAGGGCTGTGTCAGCGCGGTCGATAGGCGAGATACTCGGCAGAGCAGCTGCTCAGAGCATCTCATTGGCAGGCCTGAGACGAAGACGAGACGCTGACACGTCTGAGTATCTTGACTACAGTGACCCGTACCAGCAGGCGAGAGGCACTCTCGACGCTCGGTGCCTCCACAGGCTGCGACAGGCGCTGCGGCGTCGCGTCCCGCTGAGTCCGAGGCCCGCTGGCGAGGAGACTATGTCTCTGTCTTGGCTCTTGCTTCGATTAAAGGCCCCTGGGAGCGTCCGGTCCGCGGGGTCATCTGTCACGACGGGAGGCCAGAGCTATGGATAACCACCGGTCCTCGAACTATGGCGTGACCTGGTACGCAGTACTCGCGCTTGCTGTGCTTCTGCTGGGACTCGCCGGCCACATCGGCTACCTTGTCTATCCCCGTTTTGACCTCCCGGCCGTTTCCGGTGGCGGTTTCCTCGTTCTGGCCGGCGCTGCAGGTATCGCTTCCTTCTTCTCTCCGTGCGCGTTTCGGCTGCTGCTGACGTTACTCGGGCGGGAAACCGGTCCGCGGCAAGGAAAGAGTCAGGGCAGACTGAGCAGAGCGTTGGGTTTTGCCTTCGCGCTCTCGATTGGCGCCGGCACATTCTTGCTCCTTACAGGGACGGTGATAGCGCTGGGGGTGGCTCCCTTCTTGCCGAGGTCACCTTCGTGAGCCCTGCGGGACGGATCATCCGGCTGGTCGTTGGCACCCTTCTGACATTCCTGGGCTTAATCCAGCTGGGCAAGATTCCGGTCTCTTTTCACGGCGTTGAGGAGTTAGCCCAGCCGATCCTTGCGACTCAGGCCGAACTCCGCCGGAGAACCCCTTATTTGAGTCTTGCTATCTTTGGTTTTGGCTACTGGATCGCTGGCTTCGGCTGAACCCGGCCCATTCTGGCCGGTCTGGCCAGTCATGCGTTTACTTTTGGCGGGAGTCTTGGAGCACTTCTTGCGTTCATCGTCGCCGCCTTGACCATCACGTTCCTGATGTTTGGGCTGTCCCTACCTGTCGTCTTTGCCCACGAGCGAGTGTCCGATGCACTGCAGGCGAGTGCCGTGAAGATCAAGCGCTGGGGTGGAGGGGTTCTCATTCTCGTGGGCACGTGGTTAATCACCCTAGCTGTCTGGGCTGACATGTTCGCCCGGGTGTTTCCGGTCTAAGAGCCATTCGTGCCTGCCATCGGGGTAGACGTGAGCTGGAACGGTGTCGTCTGCCTCGCACCGGTGGTCGCCCCGGAGCGGAGGTCGGGGGGGCGCGCTCGCCACGACGATGATCCCTCGCTGCGCTGCTGGGTAACTCCAGTCGGAATGCGAGTTGCTTCCATTCCGAGTGGTACGTGGCTGGCCCTCGCCCACCCTGCTGTGTCCATCCTTCTGTGGCTCCACAGCCTCAGTGCTTAGTCACTGAGTCGGCTGGTAAGCCTCGCCCAGTGTCCCCTCTTCAGCCAAGCCGACGACCTCCTCGATGACCTCGAATGGATGGGCGCCGACCAGGGGATAGCCGTTGACGAAGAAGGTCGGTGTGCCCCGCACGCCGAGACGCGCCCCTTCCGCTACGTCGGCATCCACGGCAGCATCCCACCTGCCGCTTGCCAGGCAGGCTGCGAAGCTGCTCGTCTCAAGCCCCAGGTCGGCAGCGAAGCTCTCAAGAACGTCCCCGCGGTCCGAGCTGCGGCTCCATTCGGATTGGCGCTCGAATAGCCGGGCGTGCATGTCCCAATACGCCCCCTGGTCACCGGCACAGCGGGCCGCTACGTGAGCCTGGGCTGCCCTCGGATGTAACCCAGCCAGGGGGTAGTCCTTGAAGACGTAGTACACGCGCCCCGTATCGATGAGTTCGCCTTTCACCATCGGGAATGTCTCCAGGTTGTACTTGGCGCAGAAGGGGCACTCGTAGTCGCTGAATTCCACAATCGTCACTGCCGCCTCCGGATCGCCGAGGACCATAGCGTCGTCGGCCTGCGCGATGGACGCCGGGGTGGGACCGGCGACCGCTTCTGCCGGTGCCGGAGTGGCGATCTGAGGAGCAGGCCCGGATGGCGTCGGCGATGCCTCGTCGGCTGGTGCTGTCGGCTGTACTCCTTCCGTGCCCTCTGGCTGGCACGCTGCCAACGCCAGGACCAGGAGCAGCGCTCCCAGAGTCCACATCAGATGTCTCTTCTGTCTGTTTCTCATCTCTCTCCCCTCCGATCAATTCTAGGAGGCCTTTGAAAAACCCCTTTGTCGCGAAGTCCAATAGGGCGGATGCCCCACTTCTGGCCTCTATAAGACGAGAATTAGGGATCCGACCTCAAATAATGCGTCATTTCTGCAGTGCGTGCCCCACTTATCGTCCTAGAGGGGGACTTTTTCAGTGGTCTCCTCGGGTGCTGCGTGGAGACCCTAACGATCTCCGGCTATTCGGCTCTATCAAAGTGATGGGCGACAATCGTGTCTATCTGGGGATAGAGGAAGCTCACGGATCCCAGCCCAAACAGGGCGCCGGTCATGAGCCGCATAGATGCGTTGAAGGAGCCCCAGGCGGTCCCGGCATAGAAGGACGTTCTAAGCCTGGTTCTGGTCAGGGTCGCCAGCCACTGGTTCGTGGCCCGGAACCCTGCCCCGATTCCCTGCAGGTCGCTAACGACGTGCGTTCCTCCGTCCAGCGCCATCGGTATGAGAAGAAGGAGAAACAACCAGGGCGAGATGGAACGCAGGGGGCGTCTGCGGGAAGACCGCACCACCCCGTAGAGCAGCCCGAAAACGAGGGTGGCGGTGTACATCGCCACCATGCGGTCCGACCAGGCCACCTTCCAGCCCATCTGCTCATTTCCCAGGATCGCTCCCAGACTGCCGGCATGAGTTCCCTCAAACCCGAGGGCCCGAAGCTCGTCAAGCCCGTATGTTGCCTGTTGACCAAAGAGAAAGTAGGAGCGCTGCGCCATCTGATGGCACTGGGTACTGTACAGCCCATAGATCACGCGGGCCGGGGCCGGTGCGCCGACCTGCATCAACACAGGAGCCAGCCAGGGAAGGCCAACGTACATAGCCCACAGTAGGTTGAGGATGGCGAGCCAGTGGCGGGCCACGGGTCGGAGTCTTCTCATCGTCGCACCAGTTCGATGAGGGGTCGCCACTGCGAGAGCCAACCCAGACTGTCGGTAAACACGAGAACCCCCAGGGCGACGAGAAACAACCCGCTCACGAAGGTCGCGCCTTTCATCATCCGTCTCCTTTCATGGAGGAAGCGGGCGGCCTCCCCCACGCCCAGGGCCATCACGAGGAAGGGGATCCCCAGTCCCATGGAGTAGACGAACAGGAGGAGAGCGCCTCGCGCCACGGTGGCTTCGCTCAATGCTAGTGTCAGGATGGCGCCTAGGATCGGGCCTACGCATGGTGACCACCCGGCACCGAAGAAGATACCGATCAGGACGGAGGAGAGGTAGCCTAGCTCGGGGCGGGGCCTGAAGTGGCGGCGGGTATCGTGATTGAGCCAGGGAATTCGCAGCGCCCCCAGCGTGTGCAGCCCAAAGATCACGATCACTGTACCGCCAAGCTTCATCACCACTGGTCGGTAGTTGTATACCAGGCGACCGACACCGCTGGCAGCTGCTCCGAGCCCGACGAATATGGCCGAGAAGCCCAGGACAAAGAATAGGCCGTGCAAGAACGTCTTCCGGCCCGATGCGCGCTCTCCTCTAGAGCGCACGACCCAGCCACTCAGGTAGCCAACGTAGGCTGGCAGGAGAGGCAGCACACAGGGCGCGGCGAACGAAAGCGCACCGCCGACGAAGGCGAGAAAAAGGGAGATATCGGGGATCACCAGGTCTAACCCTCGCCTCTCCTCGCGGTCCTGCTACGGGCGTTCACGTCGTGCTCGAGCCTCGAAGTCGCCGGGTCCACCTCAATGCGCGAGGCCCGAGCCAGGGCCTCATCCACCAACGCATCCATATCGACGGTAGCCTCCGCTTGCCGAACGGCTTTGAGCCGAGGGCGGGTCACCACGTTCCGGGGCATGAGGAAGCTGCAGCAGTCGTCGCCGGGGATCTGCGAGAGGATGAAGGTGCCAATGGAGTGAGCCTGATCCACAATCTCCTGCTTGTCCATACCGATCAACGGCCTCAAGATGGGCACGGCTGCCGCATCCTCTGTGGCCGCCAGCCCCTCCAGGGTCTGGGACGCCACCTGACCCAGCGACTCTCCCGTCACCAGCGCTTTTCCGCCTTCGCGGAGCATCAGGTGCTCCGCGGCCCGCACCATCAACCGTCGGTACAGGAGCACCCGGAAGCCGGCCGGCGCACGCACGGTTATCTCCCGCTGCTGTCTCCCGATGGGTACCGCGTGGAGGTGGGGAGTCATACCGTATGTGGCCAGGGCTTCCACGATCTTCCGGGCTCGCTTCTCCGCACCGCGCCAGTTTCCGAAGGGGCGGCTGTGGAAGTGGATCGGTGTGACTGTGCATCCCCGCTTGAGGACCAGGTAGCCCGCCACCGGGGAGTCGATGCCGCCGGACAGGAGGAGTCCCACTCTGCCGCTCACGCCCACGGGTAGCCCCCCTGGGCCCCGTATGCGCCCAAAGGTGACCAGCGCCCGGTCATAGACCACCTCCACCCCGATCTCGAGCGCTGCGCCCTCGAGCTGGACCGGCCAGCCGGTCCGCTCCTGGACCGCAGTGCCCAGCTCTCGCTCGATCTCCGGAGACAGGAGGGGGAACGACTTGTCCGCGCGGGAGGCGCGGATGCGGAAGCTTTCCGCCGGTTCCGGAACCAGGTGGGCCAGTACGACCTCGCGAATCGCCTCCATCTCACGCTCTGCCTCGAACGCCGGCGCGAAGTACGCGATGCCGAAGACCGTGCTTAGGGCAGCGGTCCAGGCCGCTTCGTCTCGGCGTTGGGCCAGACGGGCCAGGAGCCGGCCTGGCAACCGCTCGACCTTTTCGACGCCCAGTGGTTCGAGGTGCCGGGCGACGTTGTCTGCCAGGGCGCGCTCAAAGAAGGGACGGTTGCGCCCCTTCAGGCCGATCTCAGCGTAGTGGATGACTGCGTGACGGCTCGTCGGGATCATTGAGTCGCTCCCCGAGGGACTCTAAAGGCCATCCGCGATGACCTCCGAGCTGATTACCCTCGCCCGCTCTGCAGGCTGCCCATCCGAGACTGGTGCGAACCACATTTGAGCGTCTGTCCTCTTTCCTTCCTCAGTCGGCACCGGAGACCGTCGGGTGGCCTGCCTCGATCCAGGCTGCCAATCCGCCCCGCATTGCATACACATCCTCCGGATTCCTGCCCCGCTGTATGACCTCGAGCGCCACCCGGGCGCTTTGTTCCTCGGCCGGTCAGGTGCAGTAGAAGATGAGCACCCGACCGTCGTCGGGCAGCTCGTCGATGCGTCCCGCCAGCTCCGCCTCGGGCAACGAGGTAGCCCCGGCAGCGTGTTGGATCCGGTAGGCGCTCGCCGTGCGCGTGTCGTATACCACGGCCTCCCCCGTCTCCAGGAGATCCCTGGCCTCCTGGGGGCTGATGCGCTGCACGGTACCAGGGCCGGTAGTGGATGGACTTGCGGAGCCACAGCTAACCAGCAGGGCCGCCAGACTCGCCAGCGAGACGAACCACAGCCATCTCTTTCTCATAGATCTTCTTCCTCCTCAGTCTCTCAAGCCGCCCTACGCCTGCTCCGTAGCAGCCGCGCCGAGCTGGCCATGATCAGTAGGTCCGGGATCGACTGCCCGGCAGCAGCCGCGATCGGTGGCAGGATCCCCAGCGCTGCCAGGGTCATCCCCACCAGGTTGTACAACACACCCACGCCGAGATTCTGCTGGATCACGCCGAAGGTGCGCCGTCCGACGCGGATGGCCTCGGGCAGCCCGCGCCAATCGTCGTGCATGAGCGCTACGTCCGCTGCCTCCAGAGCCGCGTCCGTGCCCGCAACCCCCATCGCCACTCCCACGTCGGCCTGGGCCAGGGCCGGGGCGTCGTTGACGCCGTCGCCGACCATGAGCACGGTGTGTCCCTGCCGCTGCAGTTCGCTCACCACCGCGATCTTGTCCTCGGGGAGGAGCTCGGCCCTGTAATCGACCCCGAGCCGGGCGGCCTCCGCCCGCGCGGTAGCCTCGCTGTCCCCCGTCAGCAGAAGCAGGCGTCTGATCCCCAGCTCTCGCAGCGCGCTCAGTGACTCCGGGACCTCAGGCCGGGGTTCGTCGGCGACGGCCAGCAGTCCCGAGACGCGCTCATCGATGGCCAGGAAGAAGGCGGTCTTACCCTCGGCTTGCCACGTGGCTGCCTGGGCCTCGGCGTGGGCGGGCACAGCGACAGTCTCAGTCTCCAGCAGTCTCCGGCTGCCGATCAGGAGTCGAGTGTTTCCGGAGTGAGCTCGAGCCCCCAGCCCGGCCATGGCCTCAAACCCGTCGACCTGATCGGGCTCCAGTCCGCGATCTCGGGCGGTCCGGCGCACGGCCGCCGCCACCGGATGCTCAGATAGTTGTTCGACCGACCCGGCCCAACGGACGACCTCTTCCTCGCTGTAGCCGTCGAGGGCCAGGACGTCGGTGACCACCGGACGGCCGAAGGTCAGCGTCCCGGTCTTGTCCATCACCACCGCGTCGACCCGGGCCAGCAGCTCCAGATACCGTCCTCCCTTGATCAACAGGCCCCGCCGGGCAGCTTGCCCGACGGCGGCGATGACGGCTGTCGGCGTCGCCAGAGCGATGGCACAGGCACACGAGACGAGCAACACGGCGATGGCCGCGGTGAGATCCCCACCCACCAGGTACGTCAGGATGGCCGTCCCTAGCACCACGGGGATGTACCAGGCTGTGAAGCGATCGGCCGCCCGCTGCACGGGAGCCTTGTTTGCCTCCGCCTCCTCCACCAGCTGGATGACGCGGCCCAGGGTCGTGTCGGCCCCGGCTCGTCTCACCCGTATGGTGAGTGCCCCGCCGTGGACGATCGTCCCGGCGAACACTTCGCTGCCTGGCTCCTTGGAAACCGGCATACTCTCGCCCGTAATCGGCGACTGATCCACCGCGGCGCTGCCCCTCTGCACCTCGCCGTCGGCCGGTACCTGCTCTCCGGGTCGCACCACCACCCGATCGCCCGGCCGGAGCGCCTCCACAGGGACGTCCTCTTCCTCGCCCTCCCGCAGCCGGTGGGCCCTCTCCGGAGCCAGTTGCATCAGCGTGCGAATCGCCTGGCGAGAGCGCTCGGTGGTCAGGCCCTCTAGGCCGTCAGAGACGCGCATGAAGAAGGCGATCACCACCGCCGCCGTATATTCGCCGATAAGCAGCCCGCCCACGATGCCCAGCGTCATCAGGGCGTGGGCCGTCACCTGACGATGGGCCAGGGCCAATACCACCCGCCGGAAGATGGGGTACCCGCCCACCAGGATGGTGACGACGGCCAACCACGGGGGAATGCGCGTCAGGGCGGCGTCGAGGAGCCCCAATCGCTCGCCGAGTGTCTCGACCAGGACCACCAGGACGACCACAGCGATGAACAACCCCGTCAGCCGTTCCCCCAGCTCGGTTCCGGACCTATCCCGGGTCTCCCCGGCCCCGTCGGACACCCCGTAGCCGGCCCGTTCCGCGGCTCGCGCGATCCGATCGGTGCCCGTCAGCTCCGGATCGTACACCACGTCCAGTCGCTCGGTAGCCAGGTAGACCCGCGCCTCCCGCACTCCGGCCAGGCCGCGGACGGCCTCCTCGACGTGGAGAGCGCACTCAGCACAATCCATCCCGGTCACAGACAAGCGCTTCTTCCTCCACAGACGGTTCAGGCCAGCCTCACGATGTGGTCATCCGCCCCCGTCTTGCATCGCTCCATCGCTCAACAACTGGGCGCAGGCCGGTGTCAGACTGGCCTGCGAATGTCCGCCCGGCGGTGGTGAGGATGCCGTGGATGGAGCCAACGATGCGAGCCGACGGATCGCGGTATCTCATGGCTCGTCTGCACTGCCGGCGCGGAGCGACTGGTGCCGCGCCATAGCCCGCGGCAGGGCCGCGAAATCATCCCGGCTCACGCCGACGACCAATTCCTCGTCCCGGAACCCACAGAGATCCCGCATTCCCTGGCAGAGAAGGCTCAGGTGCGGTCTCCCGGTCTCATACACCCGTGCGATCACCTCTCCACAGACCGCGTGGGTCCCCGCACAGCGGGCCTCAATCCCGCCGGTCAATACTGCCAGCGCCATAGCCTGGCGAGCCGTGACGGTGAACACCACGGGATCTGCGTCCTCGACGGGCCCCACGCGTACGCCGCTGACGCCGGTATGGATGCGCGGCTCTACGTCCACATAGACCGGTTCCACCATCCCCAGGGCTAAGCTCGCTCCCGGGCACTCGATCTCACCGAAGCGAAAGGTGCGCGATCCGCTGTTCAGATCCTCCTGCTCAAGAATGCAGAAGCGCAGCGGGCCAGGGGCCGGCGTCGTCAGCCGGCCACCCTCCTCGATCTGGATTCCCACCGGTCTGTGGGTCAGGCCCAGGAACGCTTGGATTTCGTGAGCGATACGCTGTGCGGTGCTCACAACGGCTCGCCTCCGTTGGAGTGCCTCGCGTCTGTATACAGGGTACAGGTAGCCTGTCGCTCCCCTCCTCCGCAGTCGGTCAAGGCTGTGATGGTGGGATGCTCTCCACAGACGGGGCAGTTGGGATCCTGTCCCATCTCCAACTCCAGAAACGACATCTCGAGGGCGTCGAAGACCAGCAGGCGGTGGCTCAAGGTGGTTCCGACGTCCAGAAGCAGCTTGAGGGTCTCGGTCGCCTGAATGGTGCCGATCACGCCGGGTACCGCTCCCAGCACGCCGGCCTCCTGACAGCTCGGCACCGAACCCGGCGGTGGTGGGTTGGGGAAGATGCAACGATAGCAGGGGCCCTCGCCGGCGCGGAAGACGGCGGCCTGTCCCTCGAACTGGTACACGGCGCCGAAGACCAGGGGCTTCTTCAGAAGCACGCAAGCGTCATTCATTAAGTACTTGGTCGGGAAGTTATCGCTTCCCTCGACGATGACATCATAGGGCTCGAGGATCTCCAGGGCGTTCTCCGCCGTGATCCGCTCCTTATGGAGCGTGATCGTTACGTCTGGGTTGAGCGCCCGTATGGTCCGGGCAGCGGATGCGGTCTTGGGCCCGCCCAGGTCGGAGGTGCGATGCAACACTTGCCGATGCAGGTTCGACAGATCGACGTCGTCGGAGTCGGCCAGCCCAAGCGTCCCCACACCGGCTGCCGCCAGGTACAGGGCAGCCGGCGAACCCAGCCCGCCGGCCCCCACCACCAGAACACTGGCCTGCAGCAATCTGCGTTGCCCCCTCCCGCCTACGGAAGGCAGGATGACCTGACGGCTGTAGCGCCGGATCTGATCCTCTGTCAGTCCGAACATCTATTCCCCTAATCCTCTTCTAACCGCGCACCTGTTCGGGTCTCTCTATCTCCAGCGGGACCTCTTCGATCTCACCATTCCTGATGCGGTACCCGCCCAGGGCCGGGGGCTTGCCTTCGGTCAGCGACACGATCACGTAGACGGAGTCGGGATAGTGGGCCATAGCCACGTCCCTTGGAGACGGATAGGCGGGTGCGTTGATGTGGGAATGGTAGATGCCGACGATCTGATCGCCGTGCTCCTCGATCTCCAACATGGCGTCCACTTGAGCCTGAGGTTCCGCCAGGTAGCGGACGGAGCTCGCCTCGGTGTTGGGCAGCGGATAGACCTCGGTGACTTGACCCTCCCGGCCGCCGAGGAGGCCACAGGCTTCGTGGGGGTGAGCGGTGCGCGCGCGGTCGATCATCTCTCCCACGTACTGCGGAGCGAGAACCAGCACGTGTTCTGGCCTAGTGGTCATCGATCAGTTCCCTTCCGCACCTGGATCACCCAATCCTCACCCCCACCCTGCTTCACCTGGAGGACATCGTGCCCACGGTGGGTAAGGCTGCGCGGCACGTTCTCCGCTGCCGGTGCGTGATCGACAGTCACCTCCAGCACTTGCCCCGGCTCGATCTCCTCCAGTGCCAGGATCGTCTTCACGAACGTGTACGGGCACACCTCGCCTCTCAGATCCAGAGAGTCAATGGTATCTTTCGTTTCACTCATCGGACAACTCACCCAATGTAGGTTTCCACAAAGACCGGAAAGCTCCTCCACGCCGGGCTTCATCCCTCGCCGCGCCGGTGGTACAGTCCCACTCGTCATGCTGAGAAACACCATAGGGTCCAGCTTGGACGTTCAAGCCCCGCACTACTCTGAACCGAGAAACCGCCCCGGCTTAGCACGGCTGTGCTGCCATCATCCTGTCAGTCCACCCCCATTGTCATCGGTCGCCTCGTCGGCTGGGCCGTACGAGGTGAACTCGCCGCCGTGTCCCCTCTCCCCAGGGGGGAGAGGGTTAGGGTGAGGGGGCCTCCGCCGGACCTGTTTTTCCTCTCCCACCGGTGAAAGGAAGTGGTCGCACTGCGACCATGCACCGGCAGCCGCTTCCCTCTCCCCCCTGGGGAGAGGGTTAGGGTGAGGGGCCCTCCGCCAGCAGCCGCGGACGGTTTGTTAAGGAACTCCGCGAGAGGATCTCACGCAAGCCAGCGTCGTCACCTTCGATAGTTGCATCTCTCAGCCTACCCCCACTGGCGAGGCGCTCCCCGACGATTCTCCAACTCGCCTGGGAGACAAGTCCCAAACGACGCCCGCCGGGGAACGCCCTCGCCCCGCCCTATAGGACGGCCTCAGTCCTCGTGCTGCTGGAAGCCCTCGTCAGCCTCCTTCAGGTACTTCTCGGGATCCTTCTCGAAGGCCACCTTGCAGCCCGGTGCACAGAAGTAGTAGGTCTCTCCCTGGTACTCCGCCTCAGCTGCAGCTGTCTCTGGTTCGACTTCCATCTTGCAGACTGGATCCAGTGCCATGTCACTCACCTCCTTGGTGGCTACGCTATGCCTATGCTAGCTCAACTCGAACGTTACGCGGTGCTTCGGGCCGGTTGGCGCGCTACGCTGGACTCCGACGTGTCCGGTGCCTGACGAGCGTACTCCGGGCGGATCTCCACGCGTCGGAGCATGTTGGCGTTGGTCACCACTGTCACTGACGAGGTCGCCATAGCAATGTTCGCCAGCACGGGGTGCATCCAGCCGATGACGGCTAGCGGTAACATCACCACGTTGTAGAAGAAGGCCCAGAACAGGTTCTGTTTGATCTTTCGGAACGTCGCCCGGCTGAGGTTGACCGCCTCCACCACGCCGGTGAGATCGCCCCGCACCAGGGTCACGTCGCTGGCCTCTATGGCGATGTCTGTTCCCGTGCCTATGGCGATCCCGACGTTGGCCTGGGTCAGCGCCGGGGCGTCGTTGATGCCGTCCCCGACGAAGGCGACCAGGCCAAAGCGCTCCTGCAGCTCCCGCACCTCGGCCACCTTTCCGTCGGGCAGCACCTCGGCCAGGACGTGATCGATGCCCACCTGCCGGGCGATGGCCTTAGCCGTGCGCCGGTTATCGCCCGTGATCATTGCCGTCTCCAGACCCATGCCCTGTAGCGCTGCGATGGCGTCGGCGGAATCGTCCTTGAGGGTGTCCGCCACCGCGATCACCCCTACCAGCTCATCTGCCACCGCCACCAGCATCGCGGTCTTGGCATCGTTCTCCAGCTCCTGGAGGATACCCTCCATAGGCGCCGGATCGATCTGGTGTTCCTCCATCAACCGCCGGGAGCCGACCAGGATGCGGCGTCCGTCTACCAGCGCCTGGACCCCCTTGCCCCGGATCGCCTCGAACCCTTCGGGTTCTCCCATCGTGAGGCCGTCGGCCTTGGCCCGATCCACGATGGCGCGGCCAAGGGGATGCTCGGAGCCCGCCTCGACAGAGGCTGCCGCATAGAGCACCTGCTGCTCTTCTACTCCGGGTGCCGCCACGATATCGGTGAGCTCGGGTTTCCCCTTGGTGATGGTGCCTGTCTTGTCGAAGACCACGGCCTTGACGTCCTTGAAGGTCTGAATGGCCTCGCCCGAGCGGATCAGGATTCCGTGCTCGGCCCCCATCCCCCCTCCCACCATGAGAGCTGTCGGTGTCGCCAGACCGAGAGCGCAGGGGCAGGCGATCACCAGCACCGCCACCATGGAGAAGATGGCCAGGGTGAGCACGCCCAGGCCCGGGTTGACCCACGGCAGGAACGAACCCGCTCCGACGAGCGTCCCCATCGTGCCTGGGAAGAGGAGGTGTAGCGCTAGTGCCACCGCAGCGATGGCCATCACCACCGGGACGAAGACCCCCGTCACCCGGTCCGCCAGCGCCTGGATGGGTACCTTTGACCCCTGGGCCTCCTCGACCAGCTGGATGACCTGGGCCAGGAAGGTGTCCTTGCCGACCTTGGTGGCCTCTATCTTGAGCAGCCCCTGCTGGTTGACGGTAGCGCCGATGACCTCATCCCCCTCCGCCTTGTTGACCGGCATCGACTCACCGGTCGCCATCGACTCGTCCACGGCGCTCTCCCCGGCCAGCACCACCCCGTCGGTGGGGATCTTCTCGCCGGGACGTACCACCATCACATCCCCCACGTCGACTTGATCGATGGGTACCTCTACCTCCTCATTGTCCCGTAGCACGCGGGCCGTCTTGGCGCCCAGCTCGAGGAGCTTGCGGATGGCCTGGGAGGCCCGCCCCCTGGCGGTCTCCTCGACGTAACGACCGATGAGGTGGAAGGCCATGATTGTCGCCGACACGCCGGCGTAATTGGCCACCGGCACGATGAACGAGGCCGGCCCCGTCAGCAGCGCCGCGCCCGTGCCCAGGCTGATTAGTGTGTCCATATTGGCGTACCCGTGGGCCAGCGCCGTCAGGCCGCTCTTGAAGGTCGGCCGGCCCACCCAGAATAGGACGGGCAGGGCCAGGACGATCTTCCCCAGGTTCGATACCACCTCATTCGGCCATCGGGTTCCCAGGAACAGCTCGGCTAGCATCCACACCATGGCGGGCGACGCGAAGAGCAGGCCGACCACCATGCGACGGCGGGCCCGGCGCATCTTGCGCTCGGCCTCATCCTCCTGCTCAGGCTCAGCCTGTGTGACAGCCCCTTGCTCCGGAGATGCCAGAACCTCGTAGCCGGTCTCCGCGACAGCTTTCTCAAAATCCTGGACGTCCGCGGTTCCCCTGACGAAGGTCACCCGGGCCTTCTCGGTGGCCAGATTCACGACGGCCTGCGTTACGCCCGGCACCTTAGCGAGCGCCTGCTCAACGTGGGCCACACACGCGGCACAGGTCATCCCCCCGATCGACAGGGTGATTGTTTTCGTAGGGATCTCGTAGCCCGTGTCTGCCACGGCTCGCACCAGATCACCCGCCCTCACCCCTGCGTCGGTGCGGAAGGCCAGGTTAGCCTTCTCTGTGGTCAGGCTGACATTGACGTCGCCGACCCCCTCTACATTACTCAATGCCCTCTCAACGTGGGACACGCACGAAGCACAAGTCATCCCGCGCACGGGCATCGACATTTTTTGCTCTGTCATTCCTCCAAACCTCCAGCTATACCATTCGGATCATCTATGGTTCCATCAGCACATACCCAGCCTCACGCCAGGCGCGCATACCACCACGAAGCTCCAGCACTTCGTTGTACCCGAGAGAGACCAGCGTCTTTGCCGCCACCGTGCTCATCGGGTCGGTAGCACAGTAGAGGACGATAGTATGCTCACGTCCGGGCAACTCCCCCGTGTGATCGGCTATCTCGTTGAACGGAACAAACAGGTCCGTCTGGGGGATCTCTCCCTCGTAGGGTGTGTGGACGTTCACCATAACGAAGTCCTTGTCCGCTAGCCTGACGGCCAGCTCCTCTACGGTGATGACGGTGTAACCCTCCCCGGTCCGCGATGGCCCGCCTCCCACGGCGCAGCCGGCCACCAGGAGCAGCAGCCCCCCGGCCAGCGCAACCGACATCCAGTTTCTCCTTCTATCCACGACGCGCCGCTCTCAGGATTCTACCACTGCGCTTTGTCCATGGACAGGCGCTTCTAGCTCGTGACCAACCCCGCCATCTGGCGGGGTCGGTCGGTCCTGCGTCCGCCTGTCGGGCGGTTCTCCTTCGCTGAAGTCTGACCGTCACCGGCGTCCCTTTCCTTTACCGCGGATGGATGACGCGATGGTGCCTCCCCCTAGCACTTCCTCCCCACGATAGAACACGGCGGCCTGCCCCGGTGTGACGCCGTGCAGGGGCTTGACCGTGCGGATCGTCAGCTCCCGTTTGTCCTCGCGGTACAGTATGGCCTCGGCAGTGCTCGCCGTCGAGCGGATCTTGACCTCCACCGCGGCTGGAAGGGAGGGTGGCTGACCGAGGACGAAGCTCGGATCCACCACGCCAAACGCGTCGCAGCCCAGGTGATCCGCCGGCCCCACGACCAGCGCATTCCGGCAGGTGTCTTTCTCCAACACGTACAGCGGCTCAGACCAGGTGATCCCGATGCCCCGCCGCTGCCCGATGGTGTAGAAGGGCAGCCCTTGATGCTCTCCCAGCTCCCGCCCCTCAGGATCGACGATGGGTCCTGGCTCCAGGATGTGTGGAGCGTGGGCCCCCAGGAAGCGGGCGTAATCTTGATCCCGGACGAAGCAGATATCCTGACTCTCTTCTCTCTGCGCGACCGGCAGGTTCCTCTGTGCGGCCGCAGCCCGCACCTCAGCCTTGGTGAGCTCGCCTAGGGGGAAGAGGACGTGCCGGAGTTGCTCCTGCCCCAAAACGTACAGGAAGTAGCTCTGGTCCTTGCGTGTGTCCGACGCGCGCATCAGTCTGAATGTCCCATTCGTGACACGAACGCGGGCATAGTGCCCGGTGGCAAGATAGGATGTGCCTGAAGCGCGGGCTGTCTCCAGCAGGTAGCCGAACTTGATCTCCCGATTGCAGAGTATGCAAGGGTTCGGCGTCCGGCCGCGGGCGTGTTCCTCAATGAAGGGGTCGACCACAGCCGCCTTGAACTGCCGGGAGCAGTCGATCGCGCGAAAGGGCACCCCCAGGGTCTCGGCCACGCGGCGAGCGTCTCGTGAGGCTGCGGACGTGCAGCACCGGTTCTCGCTCCCCTCGCCAGGCTCGCTCCACAACTGGAGCATCACGCCGGTCACGTCGTACCCCTCCTCGACCAGCATGGCAGCCGCCAGGGAGCTGTCCACTCCCCCACTCATGGCCACCACGACACGCCGGTTATCGACCATCGGCAAGCTCGATCTCCTCAGTCCTCAGATTCCGCCTCCGGAGCGGAGGTGTGGCACCCTGTCCTCCCAATGCCAGGCCTCATCCAGTAACACCACCTCCACCGGCTCTCCGCCTGAGGCCCAGCGCACCTTCCGTCTGACCTGTTCCAGTAGGTATCCGGCCGAAGGATGCGTTGGAGAGGTGAGCACCATACGCACCTCCAATCCATGCCCATTCTCCTCGATCTTCCGGATCAGGCCCAGATCGACCACGTTCACGCCCACTTCAGGGTCGATGACGTCGCGCAGGGCCTGGTAGATCGCTTCCTTGCGGCCCTTGCCGTTGGAGCCCCCGTTCCCTGCCGCGGAAGAGCTCATCTTGATCCCGGGGAGCCCCTCCTCCATCTCCAACAGCCTCTCCTCCAAGCGACTCTGCCGCTCCAGGATCTCGCTCAGGGTGCGCAGCACCGGGTCGGGCAGCTGACCGTGCTCCAGGAGATCGCTCTCCGACGATGTCTCAGAGGCCAGCCCGGCGATGTGACCCGGCACGCCGACCACCGTGGTCCCCGCTGGGACCGACTTGATCACCACCGACCCCGCGCCCACCCGGGCGTCGCGACCGACGGTGATGGGTCCCAGGACAGTGGCCCCCGCACCAATCACCACGTTGTCACCGATGGTGGGATGCCGCTTGCACTTCTCCGAGCTGGTGCCCCCCAGGACCACGCCCTGGTAAAGCAGCACGTCGTCGCCGATCTCCGCGGTCTCACCGATCACCACGCCCATACCGTGGTCGATAAAGACGCGCCTTCCGATGGCTGCCCCGGGATGGATCTCCACCCCGGTCAACGCCCGGTTGACGTGGGAGATGAGTCGCCCCGGGAATCGCAGACCACGGTTCCAGAGGAGATGAGCCAGCCGGTGGAGCCAGATGGCATGTAACCCCGGGTAGCAGCAGACCACCTCCCACGCGCTCCTGGCGGCCGGATCCTTGGCGAATATCGTCTGCACGTCCTCTTTCACTCTTCTCAGTATCATATACCCGAACCTACCTTCAGACAGTTACGATCCCTCCGGGTTCTGCCCGTTCCGCCAGCCCATTTTCCGCCTCCGTCGTGTCCCCCAAGTCCGATAAAGCGAGGCTCATCCGCTGCAGGGCCTCAGCAAGGGTGGAGCGGGGGCAGGCGAAGTTGAGCCGCAGGAAACCCTCGCCCCCCCGACCGAAGGTCGCGCCCTCGTTCAGTGCGACTCTGGCCCGATCCAGGAAGAACTCGTGAGGGCTGCCGGGGATTCCGGCGTCGCGGCAGTCCAGCCAGGCTAGGTACGTGCCCTCGGGCCTGCTCATGGTGATGCCCGGCAGGTCGCTCTCCACACGTCCCAAGAGGAGATCCAGGTTCTCCTCCAGGTAGTGTAGCAGTCTCTCCAACCACGCCTGACCGTCCCGATAGGCTGCCACAGCGGCTGTGTATCCCAATACGTTCACGCCCGGAACCAGGTCTGGATAGGTCCGCGTTAGCCGCTGCCGCAGCTCCGGATTCTGGACGATGGCCACCGAACACTTCAGCCCAGCGATGTTGTACGTCTTGCTGGGGGCGATGAGGGTGACGGTCTGCTCGGCGATCTCGGGAGCCAGGGACGCGATAGGCAAGTGGTGGTGTTTGCCCAGAATCAGGTCGCCGTGGATCTCGTCCGAACAGATCAGCACATTTCGGCGCAGACAGATCTCTGCCATGCGCTCCAGCTCCCCCCGTCGAAAGACGCGGCCCACCGGGTTGTGCGGGTTGCACAGGATGAAGACGCGTGTGCGCTGGTTGATGGTCGCCTCCATCAGGTCAAAATCGATCTCGTACTGTCCATCGGACCGCCGGGTGAGTTCGATCTCGTCATTGGCTAGCCTGGCCTGGGCCGGGGCCCTCAGCATCGGGTAGTACACCGGCGTCTGCAGGAGGACACCCTCCCCAGCGCGGGCCACGGCGTGGCAGACCAGGTTGAAGCCCGTTACCACCCCGGGAAGGAAGAGTACGTCCTCGGGCGTGACCTGCCAACCATACAGGCGATCCATGCGGTCGGCGATCAGCTCGCGGAGTTCGTGGGGTATCTGACCGTAACCGAACACCCCGTGGTCGACGCGCTCGCGCAGGGCCTCAATGACCGGGGCCGGCGATCTGAAATCCATATCGGCCACCCACAGAGGGAGGACGTCATCGCCATACCGGTGCCACTTGGCGCTCTCAAAGCGGCGTCTGTCGATGGTCTGATCGAAATCG